>JBEENF010000502.1:0-3260 GCA_041192325.1 Verrucomicrobiota bacterium | reverse complement strand
CATCAATTCGAAACTCCGGCCGTGGACAGCGAATAATTACGATCTCTCGCTCGAAGCGTACAATGTCAAAGGGGCAGTCGCCAATGTGAGTCTCTTTCGGAAGGAGCTCAGCAATTTCTTCGGATCCGTGACAAGCGCCGCGACTCCGGAACTCCTCGCCGAGTTCGGTCTTTCCGACGACTATCTGGACTACCAGATCGCCACGAAACGCAATTTCGGTTCTGCCACACTCAGCGGGTACGAGATCGGTTACCGGCAGTCGCTGCTCATGCTGCCTGAGTGGCTGAAAGAGATCCAATTCTACGGCAACCTTACCGGTTTGGATCTCAGCGGACCCAATGCCGACAACTTCACCAACTTCTCTCCCCGCAATCTTAGCTGGGGCATCAGCTACGTGCGACCGCGCTTCGTGGGCAAAATCAACGTCGCGCAAACGAAGACGATGCGCGCCAGTCCGGCGGCAGCGAGCGCGACGGTTCCAGCCGGCAGCTACAACATCGCCGGCCCGCAGACACGGATCGATCTTTCGCTGGAGTACCGTTTTTCCCGCCCGCTCTCCGCCTATGCCAGCGTGCGCAATCTGATGGCCACGCCCAAGCGCAACGGCATCCTCGCGCCAGGCGCCGCGGACTACACCACGTATAACTATTATCAGTTCACTGGCGCCATGTTCACGTTCGGCATAAAAGGAAGTTTCTGATCAGGCTATCCCCTCATGAAGCACTTGTTTCGCGCGCTCTTTCCGTTCGCCATCGCCATTACCGGCTCAATGGGCGTCAGCCATGCCGCCGACAAGGCGCCCGTCACGCCACCCTACGTAAACTACAAGATCGCGCTCGACACGATCCATCGCGGTTACGACGGGCAATATTGCTGGGTGCATCCCCGGGCCGGAATTGTGCCACGTGGCCCCAATCGCTCCCCTGCCGTGGTGCTCACCATGCAGAAGCTCTGGCTGAAAGGGAGCGACGTGTTTTTTGCGCTGACCGAGATGCGTACCAACGACCTCGGCCGCTCGTGGATGGGACCTTATGAGCACACCGACACGCTGGGCCTTCGCGATGAACCCAATGGTGTCGTCGTGGCCGCCAGCGATTTCTGGCCCAAGTGGCACGCGAAGAGCGGCACGCTGCTTGGCATCGGCCACACGGTGCGGTACAGCAAAAACCACGTTGATCTGACCGCCACCCGGCAAACCGTCTATTCGGTTTACGATCCCGCCCAACGCATCTGGACCGCCTGGAAACCCCTGCCTCTCGCTGACGAGCCCACCTCGTTCAACTCCGGCGCCGGCTCGGTGCAACGAGTGGACCTGCCCAACGGCGACATTCTGCTGCCGGTCTACGGCAAATCCAAAGGCGACGCCGACTACTACACCCGTGTGCTGCGCTGCAGCTTCGATGGCGCCACCCTGGTGGCCAAAGAGTACGGGAGCGTGCTGGCGATCAAAGGCGGCCGCGGCTTCGTGGAACCCTCGCTGGCCCGCTTCGGCGCGCGTTATTTTCTCACCTTGCGCAACGACCTTGCCGGTTACGTCGCCACGAGCGCCGACGGGCTGCACTTCGACACCCCGCGGGTATGGCGGTGGGACGACGGTTCCGAGCTCGGCACTTACAACACGCAGCAGCATTGGGTGACGCATCGCGACGGCCTGTTTCTCGTCTACACCCGCAAGGGCGCGAACAACGACCACGTGATCCGGCATCGAGCCCCCTTATTCATGGCGCAGATCGATCCGGAAAAGCTCGTGGTGCGGCGCTCCACCGAGCGCATCCTCGTCCCCGATCGCGGCGCCCGCCTGGGAAACTTCGGCGTAACCGAGGTGAGTCCCGATGAAACCTGGGTCACGGTGGCGGAGTGGATGCAGACGTTCAGCCCGCAACTGATCATTCCCGTGGATAATCCCCGCGGGGCGGATAACAGTGTATTCGCTGCCCGGATTCAGTGGGAAACGCCAAACTTCGAAGAAGTCGCTAAAGCGCGGTAAAGCGACGCGACCGACTCACGGATCAGGGAAGCCGTGGGGCGCGCGCCGCGACGTCGGGAAGAAATGCGCGACGCCCCGGCTGGCTCCGCTGCAATCGTACCCGCGCTCAGCTGGCGTGCTGGAGCAACTCGAAGAATCCCATCTCCTCCAAGCCCTGGCGAATCTGCGCACTGACTTCACGACTGCACGTCTGCAGCGGCAAACGGCTGTAGCCACAATCCGCGCCAATCATGGCCATGGTGGCTTTAAATCCCGCCCGACCGCCCTTGCCAATAATCACGCGGACCATCTGCGCCGACATGGACTGCAGCCGTTTGGCCTCCGCCAGGTTTCCCTGCTCGAATGCGGCGATCATGCGAAGATAAAGCGGGCCCGCGAAGTTGTAGGTGGGCCCACCGCCCCTTTCACCCCGAACGCCAGCGCGGCCAGAAGCATTTCGTCGACGCCGAACAGGATGTCGTGCCGGCCGCCCCCCGTGCTCCACGCAGGCAAGCAATTCGTGGAGCGCCGGGTCCGAAAATTTGATCCCGCGGAGATTCGGAATCCGATTCTCCGCCTGCCGCAGAAATTCGAGCATATCGAAGCGGACGCCGGTGAGCACCGGAATGTGGTAATACTAGAAAGGTAGCTTCGGCGCCCCGCCGGCAATCTGCGCGAGGACCTTGATTAGATCCTCCAGCGTGTCCGGTTTGAAATAGCCCGGCGGGGTGGCGGAAATCGCATCCGCGCCAATTTGCTGGGCGTGGGCAGCGAGGGCCCGGGCGTCCATGGGGCTGTTGTGCCCGACTTGGATCACCACCGGCACGCGGCCCCTTGCGGCCTTCACGTGGGCGAGCGCCACCGCCTTGCGCTCCTCCGTGGTGAGCAGCGGGCCTTCCCCCGTGCTGCCGCACACATAAAGTCCACTCACGCCCTGCGCCAGCACGCGATCGATGACGGGTTTTATTCGCGCGAGATGCACCGAACCATCAGCGCGAAAGGGCGTGAACGTGGCCGCGACCAGATTCGTCAGCGTCAGGGCGGGGCGGGCGGGAGCTTTGGCGGACATTACCTGCCTACCATGCCTTTAACCGACCCGGGGAACAAGAAATCATATGGCCGCGCGCGCTTGGTATCAGCAGAGATGTCGTTCGAGGAAGGCATACGCCAGTTCACGCGAGGCGTCGTGAAAATCGTGCCCGTTCAGATGGACATGATTTTCGAATTGGTCCGCCGCGCCATACAAGGCGTAGATTTTTTTCACATTGGCGGCCAGGTTCTCCCACGCCGGCCG
>JBEENF010000501.1:0-3264 GCA_041192325.1 Verrucomicrobiota bacterium | reverse complement strand
CATCTCCTCGAACATCAAGCGATAGAGGGGTTGCAGCAGGAAGGCGACGTGCGCCACCCATTGGACCATCTGCTGACGCGGAATACTAACCCCGTGACGCTCCTGAAAAATCCGCTCCAGGGTATAATAGGCAACATGGTCGTCGAAACGGCTCAGGAGCAAATGCACCGCCAAGCCCACACCCAATTTGCTTTGCGGCAGCAGGCGCGGCGGCAGCGGGGCAATGGTCACGCCCCCACAACCACAGCGGCACGCATATTTCCGGCGTACCGTTTGGCGAACCATCAATCTGGCCGGCACGTACTCCAGTTCTTCGCTGGTTTCCTCACCGATGCAGATGGGTGATTTGCCGCACTGGGCGCACGGCGTGAGAGCCTGGGGTTCCAGGATCACTTTCTGCCGCTCCAAGTGCTCGGGCAGTGGATGACGGCGGCGACGCGTGCGCTTTGGTGGGTCTTTCGCTTCGGGCTCAGCTTCGAGGACACCGTCGCTGGCAGGTGGATCTCGTTGGGCTTGCTCCTGAAGGTCTGCCGCCACCTCGGCCAGTTGGCTTTCTTCTTCGGGCGTTAGTTTTTCGGTCTTTTCGCCGAAGAGTTGGCGCTTGAGTTCGGCCAACTCCAGTAGTGCGGCATTGAGTTGGGCTTCCAAACCGTCCTTGAGCGTGACCACCCGCACATGTTCGGCGCGGAGTTCGCTGGTTTGCCTTTCGACTTGAGCGTTTGCGACACGGAGACGAGCCGTCTCCTGCTCTGCGTAGATATGTTTGGCGCGGAGTTCCGCGGCCTGTTTTCCAATGCGCGCATTTTCCTTTTCTAATTGGGCCTTCTCCGCGGCCAGTTCCCGGTTCAAGGCCCGTAAACGTTCCAACTCGCTCTCCGCACTCATTGCACGCCCAGTCCTGTCCGGAAATCCGCCCGCAGGGGATAGGTGTAGACGTCCTTTAGCGGCACCCGCAGGGTCCCGTGGCGGTCCTGGCGACTGCGGCCGGTGGTTGATCCCAAGCGCTGCCAGTTGGCGGCCCGGTAACAGGTGCCCCGGAAACGTCCCGCTTCCACGAACGTTTCCAATAAGAAAATCGAGTAGCCGTACTTGACCTGCCAGTCAGCGGCGATGCGGCGGGCAATCCGACCCAGCACCCAGCTGGCGAGTCTGGAAACCTGGACCCAGGGTAATATCAGAAAGCGGCTATTGTTGACGACGCCGGCGAGCCCCGCCTCGCGTTGAGGAGCGCTCCAGCCAATCCACTGGTCGCGCGGCGCACACTTCCAAGCCGCCGCACTAAACTCCAATACCGCCAGCAGTCGACCCGCGGGATTGCGAACCGTGTATTGGAGGTTCTCCCCCACGGGCCGGCGGTACCCCAAATAGTGAAAACTCGCCAAGGCCGCCCGGACCTCGGCTCTCGGCTCGGCGTGTTGGCTGACTTCCTCCAAGCGCAGTGCGGCCAGTTCGTGCCCGTCGCTGGTGATGGCCGTGCAGTCCCACGAGCGCACCGGCGGCGCCGCCAACCGGTGCCGGTTCGGCGAACGCCTGCGCAGCGCGGGCAACTCAATCCAGCCCCGTTGCGCACACTTTGCAAGCAGCGTGCGTGCCGCCATGTCCTTCCACTCACCCACGCCGTTGCGCCAGTCCCACAACGTGCACAGTTCCCGCGATAAGCGGTAGCGGCTCCAGTCCGGATGGGCGCTGATGAGCTCGCGCACCTGGGCCAGATCAGCCACCGCAAAATGTCGCCCTTGTAGTCGACAACTTTCGTTCACGGGCGTGATCTATAGGCGAGCTGTTTTTCAGAGTCCAGTGATATTGCACCTGTCTCGCGCTGATTTTAGCGTCGATACCAGCCCGGCTTTTCCTGTGCTTCCAGCCCCGTGATCAAGGCGCTTAACTGTTCCGGGCGCAGTCCCACGGAGGCTCCCTCACCTGACGGCCAGGAAAAACAATTGGCCTCCAGGCGTTTGGTCGCGATCCAGAGTCCACTGCCGTCCCACCATAAAAGCCGCAGACGGTTACGCCGCCGGTTGGTGAAAACAAAGAGTCCGCCCTCCACCACCTGGCGCTCCAGCACCGTTTGCACGTGCGCTGACAGACCGTCATAACCACGCCGCAGATCCACCGGCGCCACGGCCACGAAGATCCGCATCGCCGGCGTTAGCGTGAGCATGACAGGCGCAGGGACTCGACCACCTGCTTCACCCAGGCCACCTCCGCCCGGCCATCCAGACGCACCGTCGTGCCGTCCGGCAATCCAATCTCCGCCGCCCACGATGTGGCGCCCTTCCATGGGACCGCCGCCGTGACCTCGTGAAAACCTGTCGCGTGGATGTCCGCCTTCAACCCGCGTGGGCTATACGTCCAGTAATGCAGCTGCCCGGCAGGCAGTCCGTGTTGGGCGGCGAATCGCTTCAGGCCCAGCCCGCTGCTCCGATACCGCTGCACCCATTGCGCTCGCTCCGCCTCGCTATGGTTTCCTCCTCGCTCACCATTTGCCTTCATCCCCCCGACGCTACCGCGGAGCCCGCCGCGAGGATAGATGTGCCCGGTTTACCGCTTACGTCACACCGGCCAGATTCCGGAGCCGGAAGGCGAAATCACCAGTGGTCGCACCATTGGGGTCGATGACGAGGCTGAATTGCCCCGAATCGGGCAAAGTAAAAGGCCCGCCGTCGGAATCGGCATTTTGGTTGAGATGAACCACCGTGCCGAAAGGGTTCAGCAGGCGGACCGAGATCGCATCGAAGTCCCCGTCCAAGGCATCGTAGAAAAGCCGCTGTCCGGCGGTGGCGTTGAATCGGAAGATCACCTGATCGCCCGGGCCGGTGAGGGTGCCCGTGGTCGCTGCGTCGAGGGAGAGATTATTGACCGTGGTCTTGCCGGCGTTCACCTGAACCGAATACGGAACGGGGCTGGCGCTGTTGCCTACGACGCCCATCAGGTAAACTCCCGATTGGGGCAGGGTTACTTCGAAGTCGCCACCAATGCCGCTGCTGCCCAGCCCTTCATTGCTGGGTCCATAAAGTACCCACGAAGCGCCCGCGTTGGCGCCCAATCCGTCGAAATAAAGGCGCTCCCCACCGACGGCCGTGAATTGATACCACTCGGCCGTATAGCCAGGGTCCAGCGTGCGTGTGATTGGGGTGGCCAAGGTCAAGGACGGCTGTCCGGACAAGTCGACCAGTCGGAATTTGAAGTCGCCCGTCGTCGCACCGGTGCCATCCAACACCAGGGTGAAGGTGCCGGAGTCCGTCAGCGTAAACGGCCCCCCAT
>JBEENF010000500.1:0-3265 GCA_041192325.1 Verrucomicrobiota bacterium | reverse complement strand
GCCCGGCAGCCGCTCCTGCCACACGACGCGACCGGTGTCCGCCTCCCAGCAGGTCGCCACACCCGCGTCGTTGACGGCGTAAAGTTCGCTGCCGTCGGCCACCAACCCCGCCGTGATCGGCGCGCCCTTGATGGTGCGCCAGACGACGTGGCTGTCGGTTACGTCGCCCGCGCCATCCGGGCGGATCGCACGGAGCTCGCCGCGGTAATAGCCCGCGCTCACGAAGAGCAGCCCGCGGGCAAACACCGGTCGCGCGATTACGGCGTACTTCTCGGAGTGGCGCACCCGCCAGATCTCGCGGCCGTCCGCCGGATCGAGCGCGGCCACGAAGCCGTCGGCCGGCACAATGAGCTGCGTCCGCCCGCCCACGGCAATTGCGAGGGACGTGCCAAAGGAGAACTTGAGTTTGGTCTGCAGGGTTCGCCGCACGCGCCACAGAACTTTCCCGGTGCGCTTGTCGAGCGCGACGATCGACGGCGCCGTGGCTCCTTCCGCGAGGTACACCAGCCGATCGCCGATGATGACGGGCGAGCCGGCGTTGGCCGGCGCCGGATCGAAGAGCAGCCGCGGGTTGCGCCACACCATCTTTCCCGCGAGATCCAAGCAGGCGGCGCCGTGGTGCCCGAAGTAGAGATAAATGCGCCCGCCCTCGACGATCGGCGTCGCCCCGGCGGGTTGCGACTGGTCGTGCCCGGGCCGGAGCGGCGCGCTGGCCAGCGGAAAAATTTCGGTGTTCCACTCGATCGCGCCGGTCGCCGCATCGCAGCTCAACAAGTGCAGCCCGCGGTTGCCGTCCGCCGCCGCGATGCTGCACGTCAAATACACGCGGCCTTCGCTCACGACGGGCGAAGACCAACCGGGACCCGGCAGTGCCCGTTTCCACGCGATGTTTTTCCCCGGCGACCACTCGACCGGCGGATCCGCCCCGAGCACAATCCCCTGCCCCGCCGGGCCGCGAAACTCCGGCCAGTCGCCCGCCGCCGCGGCGATCGATGCGGCACAAGCGCCTGCGGCCAGCCACCGTCTGGCCGCCCGCCCGGCGGCGATGAGGCAGAGGCCGAGGCGCTCGCCGCCGGTGCTCAATAGTGAAACGAAAGCTGAGCGCCGTAGCGCCGGGGCGCGCCCGGGCTGCCGGCGTAGATTTCCGGGTTGATGAATTGATAGTAATTTTCCCGCGTCAGATTGTGGCCGTAGACCGTCGCGGTCCAATGGCCACGGCGGTAGCGGAGTTGTGCATTCACGACACCATACGCCTTTTGGGAAAACATCGCCGTATTGGGCTCGTCAAAATAGGTGCGACCCACGGCCGCATAACTTCCATTCAAGGCAAATCCCCGGCCCAGATCGACCGTGGCTCCAGCGCGCAACGTGAATTTCGGAACAAAAGGCACGCGTTTGCCATTCACGGAGCCCCCCTTCGCGTCGCGATGATCGTCAAACGTCGCTTCGGTGTAACCGGCTTGGAAGTCGCACCAGAGACGCTCCACTGGATTCCACATGAACTTGGCCTCGAAGCCCCGCGCGGTCACGCCCGCGGCGTTGACGACCACGAAGTCCGTTGATCCGGGCACGGTTCGCTCGAGTTGATATCGGTCGATGATGTTCCAGAAGCCCAACAGGCTGCCGCCAAACCGGCCTTTCGGCGGCCCGAAGGTGAGTCCCGCTTCGCCTGACACCGTTTGTTCCCCCGCAAAACGGGCGCGCGCCAGATTGCCGCTGAAGCCGCTGTAACCCTCGGGCTTGTGCGCGAGAGAAAGTCGGGCTTGCAGGCTCAGCGAATCGGAAACCGAATGGGCGGCTCCTGCCTGCAGGGAAAGATAGGCGCCGCGCTGGCCGGAAGTGATCGCCGGCTCCGGTGGACTCGGAAAACCGAAATTGTTGCGACTGAATTTCGTGCGATCCAAATCGGAGTCGACGTGCTCAATTCGTGCGCCGATTTCCACGGTCGACTTCGAGGTTACGCGCTGCTCGATGTTGCCGTAAGCAGCGAGATTCCACTGGCCGATTCCGAAAATCGTGCGCTCTGTCTGCACGAACCCCGGAGGGAGGAAGGGGCTGGCAACGCCGAATTCGCGCAGCGCATCGCCCTCGATTTCAGAATGTGAATAGAACAAGCCGGTCCGCCACTTCGGTCGGCTGGCATCGGGTTTGGATTCGAAGCGGAATTCCTGCGTCCAGAGCTTTTCACTCTGCGCCACCCGGGAAAACGCCATCGCCCGCGGGCTCAGGTCCAGGTCGGTCGAGGCCGGATCCACTTCCCAGTCCTGATGGCTGGTGGTCGCGATCAGCGTTCCCCACGCAAAACCTTTCTTGGCCTGAAAAGAAAGCTGCAGGCGATCAAGCTTGGTTTCGCTGTTCAGGTCGGAAGCAACCACGTAAGGATCGGGGCTGAACAGCGAGCTCAACCGCACCGCGGCGTCATCCACTTTTTCGACCAGCGCGCCAAAACGCAGCTGCAGATCGTCTCCGGGTTTCCAATAAAGCGTGCCGCGGCCGGCAATGGATCGGCGGTCATCCGCTGAACGCCGGCGATAGGTGTTTTCAATGTAACCGTCGCGCTCCAGCGTGCTGACGCTCAAGCTATAGCCAAGCCGGTCCGCAATTGGACCGTCGAAAACGGCATTCAGGGCGGCAAAGTTGTTTGAACCGTAATCGATCTGCACGCTGCCACGCTGGGTGGCGCCAGGCGCCCGCGTTTTGATGTCGATCACGCCACCGGGGGCATTGCGCCCATAGTCGGTGCTCTGCGAGCCGGCTTTCACCGTGAAGCTGTCGATCGCCAGCAAGGCGGTGGGATAGGATGACACCGAGCCGCTCGGAACGTCATCGACGACGAGCGCCACCGCCGGCGCGCTGAAGAAAATCGAATTCGCCATCCCGCGCAGCACCAGGACATCGCCAAATCCACGCGAATCGCTGTTGCTCGTGTACAGGTTGGGGGCGAGTCCCGACATATCCTGCAGTTGGGCGACCCCATGTTGCTCCAGCAGATAGGGGTTCAGGACGGCGTTTGAATTCTGGATGCGCAATCCATCCACGCCGAATTCCGCCTCGACCTTAAACGGAGCCATTTCGGTTTTGGTCTCGGCCGCGAAACTGATTCCCGCGGCAGAAGCCGTGAGAATCGCCATCAGAGGAGACCACTGGGGAAAGCGGAAGAAATCCATCGAAGTTGAAGTGTAGTGTATTTGCGAGGCGGCGGGACTGCCCGCCAAGCGGCCAAGACGACAACGCCTGTCTTAATGGGCCACCCGGCGTCCAGATA
>JBEENF010000499.1:0-3265 GCA_041192325.1 Verrucomicrobiota bacterium | reverse complement strand
CGACCCACTCGTAGACATTGCCGCCCATGTCATGGAGACCGAAGGCATTGGGCGTAAACTGTCCCACCGGCGCCGCGTATTGGTAGCCGTCGTTGTAGTCTTTGAGCGGGTTGCCCTGCTTGGGGTAGTGTGCGTCGGTCGGCTGGACGAAATTCACGTCGCCGTAATTGCCAAAGCGCGGCGGCCACTCCGTTCCCCACGGATACAGGTCTTTGATCTTCTTGTCGCGGTCCGAGGGCGTCGCGCCACCTTCGTTTGGCATGCCGGCGGCGATGCTCCACTCTTCGTCCGTGGGAAGCCGGTAGCGTTGATTCTGGCCAATCAGTCCGGCCGCGCGCTCCTTCTTGGTGAGCCACTGGCAAAATCCTTCCGCGTCGTTCCACGACACACCCCCGACCGGGTGAGTGGGCCCCTGCGGCATCCCGGGCTCGCGCCAGTCGTAGCCTTCGCGCGGTTTGCCGGAACGATCGATCCAGGTGTACATCTTGCGGTCGGTCTTAAAAGCGGTGGCGTCGGCAAAGGCTGCGAAGTCCTTCACGCGCGTTTCGTATATGCTCACGAGGACTTTCGTGCCGGGGACCGGGACAAATTTCATGCCCAGGCTATTTTCGTAAGGCGCAGCGGCTTTGGGCTGCGCGGCGGAAAGGGGCGTGGAAAGTGCCAAAGTAATCAGCGTCAGGCTGGCGATCAGGCTGCAGCGGGGCGAAGGGGACGGACACGCATGGCAGGGGGTGGTATTAGGCATGGGAAAATGATGCGTGACAGATTCAAGCCGGCGTCCGCGGCACAACCAAGCGATCGCTCGTAACTGCGCCAGCGGTGGTCGTGAAACGTGGCGTTGCGCTGAGAAAATGCGAGCGCTCCACGGTCTTTGGGGGGCGCGTAGCTGTGCTCAGAGCTTCTCGTGGTTCATCACTTTCGTGAAGGTGTCGCGATAAAGGCTTTTGAGCACCGCGTCGGGCAGATCCAAGGCGTAAATCCTCCAGCCCACGCGGCCCGGCATATATTCATCCGCGGATTCGAACAACCGCCACCACGCGCGATACATGCGCTGCTCGCGGCCCATGTCCGTGCCGAACATGATCCGACCCTGATATTTCGCGAGAAAGCGCGCGGCCGCCCGGGGTGTGCGCCCGACTTCGTAATCGCGGGCGGAAATATCCAAATAGAAATTCGGATGCGCATCCAGCGCACGGCCGAGCGTGGCGAGATCATGGCCTTGGTTGCCCAAATGGCAGGCGATGAACGTGGTTTTCGGGTGCCGCGCGAGAGTGCGATCGCGCTTCGCAATCAGCTCCGCATGCGAAGGAACGTCCCGACCCCACTGGCTGAAATGTTGATAATCCGGCGTGCGTTCCTGGTACACGTCGAGGGGCGTCCACGCGGACGGATGGTCCGCCACGTGGATGTTCGCCGGGATCTTCAGTTCCGCGCATTTGCGCCAGAAGGCATCGAGCCGAGGATCGTCGACGTGCAACCGCTTGTCGCGCGGGGCTCCACCGGGACCGTAGCCCCAGCCTTTGTCCGACAATTCGCCGACGCCGCGCGCGCCCTTGCGATAGCACCGCGCCAACTCGGCCGCGGCCCGCTCCGGATAATCCGGTTTGTCCATATCGGTGACGAGCACGCCGCAGAACAACTGAAAGCGGTTCGGGTAAGGCTGCAGGTAGAGATCGACGAGCTTGTCAAAATTGTCGCCGGTTGCGCCCGTCAGCACGATGGATCGTTCGATACCCACTTCATCCATGGTCTTCACCCATTCCGCCACCTGCTCGGGCGTGCGCGCGAGCACATGAGCGTGAGCGTCGATCGCCGGAAATCGCGCCTTCTCGATCACGGTTTCCGCTGCCACGACGGACGATTTGGGCGCGTAGTTTTTGAGCAGAATGCCGTCCATGGGGCCCGGGCGTGGGTTCACGCCGGGTCCGCCCCAGGCGCCGTAGCGTACCTCCTGCCACTCGGGATCGTTCTCCCACGATTTCGGCGCCGGTTTGGCCGGAGTGCCTTGGGCTGCGGCAGCCGCCGTAGGCCACCGGCAACCAAGTATCGCAACGAGCAGAAGGGCGAAAAGCGGGTATTTGGACGGTACGACGTTCATGTTGTTAATGCGGGTGAAGACGCAAAGGGGCGGCTCTGACGCTGCCGGACCGAACCCGCGCGGCAAGAATTCTTAGTGGCCTAACGCGCCATGGAATTCGGAGCGGTAATTTTCTTTGACGCCCGGATTCGCCGCCCGAGGGCAGCGCTTCCCGGCCCGCTCAAGGCACGATCTTCAAAATCCGGTCGTTATAGCTGTCCGTGATATAGAGCGTGCCGTCGCGGTGCACGGTAACCCCGTGCGGCCGATTCAATTCGCATTGTCCCGGTGGTCCGTCGAGACCCGCGGAGCCCTTTTTGCCGGTGCCGGCAACGCGCAGGATCTTACCCGTCGCCGGAATGTATTTTCGGATGAGGTGGTTCTCGGCATCCGCGATGATGACATTGTCTTCCCGGTCGATGCAGAGGTGTTTTGGGCCACTCATGGTCGCAGCCAACGCCTCGCCCCCGTCGCCTTCGGCGCCTTTTTTTCCCGAAGCGTTGACCACGGTGCGGATTTTTCCCGCGCGATCCACGACGCGCAGCGCGTTCCCGGTGCGCTCGAGGATATAGACATTGCCCTTCCGATCGACGGCGACGGCACGCGGATCAACGAGGGGAGCCGATGTGGCGATCGCGCCGTTGGTCGGCACGCCTTTCTCGCCATTGCCGGCCACCACGCGAGCGGTCCCGGATTTAAGGTCAACCGCCTGAACGCGGCGAAGATCGGCGATGAACAGCTGCGTACCGGCCGGATCGAGCGCGATGCAATAGGGCCCGGCGGTGCGGGCCCGGTCCGCCGGCACGCTGAAGCCGGAGACGCTGGCGATGTCGCCCGAGGCCATGCGGACGCGACGCACCCGGCCGTTCCACGTGTCGGCGACCAATACATCGCCGTCGGGCAGGATCGCGAGATTGTGCGGACCATTGAAGCGCGCGGTAAGTGCCGGGCCCCCGTCGCCGGTATCACCCGCCGCCCGTTGACCCGCCACGTGCGAAAGCACGCCACGCGCATCGACTTTCAAAAGACGGTTGCCGCTCACCATTTCCATGATGAACAGATTGCCTTTGGCGTCGAATTCCACGCCGAAGGGCTCGTACAGCCGGGCGCGGGTTGCCGGGATGCCCGCGCCTTCCTCGGCGCCGCCCGCGACAAGAACAATGCGTTCAGCGCGCGCGGACAGCAAAC
>JBEENF010000498.1:0-3266 GCA_041192325.1 Verrucomicrobiota bacterium | reverse complement strand
CAGGTGCCGACTTGATATCCCGACATTGCTGCCCCAATGGCCTGTGAGTTCGGAGACGCGGCATCATCTCTTCATGGTGTTGAAGGAATCTCTGAATAATATCGTGAAGCATGCGCAGCCCACGGAGGTCTGGCTTCGCGTCACACTGCATGAGCGGGCGTTCACTTTAGCCATCGAGGACAACGGTTGTGGCATGAAAAAAAGCCACCTGCTTGCCAACGCGGTGGATCGGATCATGGGGGGGAACGGTTTGGGGAACATGCATCAACGCATGAAAGAAATTGGCGGTGTGCTGAGTGTCGAATCCAACAAGCCAAAAGGGTTGATCGTGCGGATCAAAATGGAGGTTCTGCCCGCAGAACGTTCTGCCAAGTGATCTTGCTTGCGTTAGGTGGTTCTAGGTGTATTTAGAGGTTCCCATGTTCGAACAAGCCTTCAAAAACATCGACGACGTTCTTTGGAAAGACGCCGGCTGCACCAGTGAACTCGATTACACCGAGCAAACTTCCTGGCTCCTTTTTCTGAAATACCTCGATGGCCTCGAAGGCGACAAGGCCACTGAAGCCGCGCTCGACGGAAGGAAATACTCTCACATCCTCGATGAACCTTATCGCTGGGAAATATGGGCCGCGCCCAAGGGCAAGGATGGCAAGATTGATCACAACACGGCTCAGACCGGCGATGACCTACTCGCCTTCGTCAACCAAAAGCTTTTTCCCTACCTGCACGGTTTCAAGGCCAAGGCCACCGGCCCGAACACCATCGAATACAAGATCGGCGAAATCTTCGGCGAGATAAAGAACCGCATCCAGAGCGGCTATAACCTGCGCGAAATCATCGACCTTATCGACCAACTCCGCTTCCAGTCCCAGACCGAGAAGCACGAACTCTCGCACCTCTACGAGGCCAAGATCAAAAACATGGGCAACGCCGGTCGCAACGGCGGCGAGTATTACACCCCGCGCCCGCTCATCCGCGCCATCGTCGCCGTCACCGCGCCCCGGCTCGGCGAGACCATCTGCGACCCCGCCGTCGGCTCGGCCGGCTTCCTCTGCGAATCCTTCGATTACCTCCGCGCCCAGAACCCCAAGCGCACCACCGCCCAGGACCGCACCCTGCAAGAGCGCACCTTCTACGGGAAGGAGAAGAAGTCCCTCGCCTATGTTATCGCGATCATGAACATGATCCTGCACGGCATCGAGGCGCCCAATATCATCCACACCAACACGCTCGCCGAGAACCTCGCCGACGTGCAGGAAAAGGACCGCTTCGACATCATCGTCGCCAACCCGCCCTTCGGCGGCAAAGAGCGCAAGGAAGTGCAGCAAAACTTCCCCATCCGCACCGGCGAGACCGCGTTCCTCTTCCTCCAGCACTTCATCAAAATCCTCAAGGCCGGAGGCCGCGCCGGCATCGTCATCAAGAACACCTTCCTCTCCAACACCGACAAGGCCTCCGTCAGCCTGCGCCAGAAACTCCTCGAAGAATGCAATCTCCACACCGTGCTCGACTGCCCGGGCGGCACGTTCATCGGCGCGGGCGTGAAGACCGTGGTGCTCTTCTTTGAGAAAGGCACGAAGACGCGCAAGGTGTGGTTCTATCAGCTCGACCCGGGCCGCAACATGGGCAAGACCAACCCGCTCAACGACGCCGACCTCGCCGAGTTCATCGCGCTGCAAAAGACCCACGCCGACTCGCCGAAAAGCTGGAGCGTGGACGTGGCGGCCATTGAACCGAAGACCTTTGATTTGTCGGTGAAGAACCCCAACGGCGGCGAGGAAATTGCGCACCGCAGCCCGCAGGAAATCATGGAGGAAATCGCCGCGCTGGATGTCGAGAGCGCGGAAGTGCTGGCTGGTATCAGGAGGCTACTTTGAAAACACTCGCCCGAACCAATCGGCGTGAACTGGTAACGAACTGTTACCGACTGAAATTTACTCCACCGTTATGAAACAAGACCTCGCCATTTTTGAGGGACACGAAATCCGCCGCCTCTACGACGAGAAGACCGAGACCTGGTTTTTCTCCGTCGTGGACATCATCCGGGTGCTGACGCAACAGCCGGATTACAAGGCCGCCCAGAACTACTGGAAAGTGCTGAAACACCGTCTAAAAAAGGAAGGAAGTCAGTTGGTTACAAATTGTAACCAACTGAAATTGCCCGCCGCCGACGGCAAAAGCTACCTCACCGACGTCGCCAATGCCGAGACCCTCCTGCGCCTAATCCAGAGCGTGCCCAGCCCCAAGGCCGAGCCGATCAAGCTCTGGCTCGCCAAAACCGGCTACGAGCGGATGCAGGAGATGGGCGACCCCGCTCGCGCGCTCGAACGCGCCCGTGAGACTTGGAAAAAACATGGCCGCAGCGAGAAATGGATTCAGCAGCGCATGACCGGGCAGGAAACCCGCAACAAACTCACCGACTACTGGGCCACGCACGAGATCAAAAAGGGCGATGAATACGCCATCCTCACCAACCTCATCCATCAGGAATGGAGCGGCGTCAACGTCACCGCCCACAAAAATTTGAAAGGGCTGAAAACCCAGAACCTGCGCGACCACATGAGTGAGGCCGAACTCATCTTCACCGCGCTCGCCGAACTTTCCACCCGCCAGATTGCTGAGACCGTGCAGGCTACCGGCATGGCGGAAAATAAAACTGCCGCGAAGGAAAATCGAGAGCGCGGAAGTGCTGGGCAACATTAAGGCGCTGCTATGAAGGAGAATCCAAAAGATGGGAGGAATAGGAATGATGGGAATCATGATTCCTCTGAGCGCGTTCTCCCGCCTCGCGGCGACTACCAGACCTTACTTTCCTTCCAGAAAGCGGAGGTTGTCTATGATATTACTTTCCGCTTCGCCCACAAGTATCTGTCTCGCGGCGACCGCACCGTGGATCAGATGATCCAGTCCGCGCGGTCTGGGAAACAGAACATTCTTGAAGGCAGCAAGGCGGCGCAGACTTCCAAGGAAATGGAGATTAAGCTTACCAACGTCGGTCGCGCCAGTCTGGAGGAGTTGCTTGCGGACTATCGGGATTTCCTCCGCGTGCGGGATCATGTCCTGTGGGACAAGGAAGCCAAGGAAGCCCGCTTTGTCCGGCGGCTTGGCTGTAAAACACCGCAGACTTTTGAGATTTATCGCGAGTTCGTGGAGACCCGCCCGCCTGAGGTCATCGCTAATATCGCGATTTGTCTGCTTCATCAGGCAAACTACCTCCTCGACCAGCAGCTCAAGACATTGGAGAAGGAGTTTTTGGAACAAGGCGG
>JBEENF010000497.1:0-3272 GCA_041192325.1 Verrucomicrobiota bacterium | reverse complement strand
CGCCACGAAATAGATCATGCCCCTCGGAAAGATTCAGCTACAGATCATTTCGCGGCTGGTTGACATGGGCCGGCTCGATGCTGAGCAACGCACGCTGTTGGCCGGTCGTGAGGATGACCTGAGCGGCGACGCGTTGGACAAGCTCCTGCACGAGGAATTCAAGGTGACGGCGTTTCAATGTTTGGTCGCCAAGGCGCGGGCCTTGAATCTGTCGCCCTTCAATGTGGCTCGCTACCGCGTGACGCCGCATACGTTCGAACGCATTCCCCAGGATTTCTGTCAGGAAAACCTGGTGCTGCCGGTCGGCCAGGTGGGCGACATGTTGCTGGTCGCATTTGCGAATCCGTTTGAGGTCGCGCTGCCGACAAAGATCCAGGAAATGACCGGAAAGACCGTCGTCCGTCTGCTGGGGCGGGAAAAGGACATCAAGGAGAAGTTTACCAAGGGTCCGGACCGGTCTTCGGGTTTTGATGACGTGGTGATGCAGATTGGAGCCGAGTACGGCAGCCAGAGCGACGTCGAGTTTAAGGCCGACGACGTCAGCGAGGAATCCGGCCCCATTATTCATCTCGCGAATCGGATTATCGAAGACGCCTATTTTTCCGGCACGAGTGATATTCACGTTGAGCCACAGGAAAAGGAAGTGGTGGTGCGCAATCGAATCGACGGAGTGTGCCACGAGAAGTTGCGGTTGCCCAAAAAGGTCGGGCCCGCGCTCGTCGCTCGTCTGAAGATCATGTGCAACCTGGATATTTCGGAGCGCCGTTTGCCGCAAGACGGACGCATCGTTTTCAAACAGTACACGAAGAAGAATCTCGACCTCGATTTGCGCGTTTCAACCGCGCCGCTTAATCACGGGGAAGGGGTGGTCATGCGTATTCTCGACAAGCAGAAGACGACGTTGCCTTTGCCGGCCCTTGGGTTCTCCGAGGAAAACCTGACCCGATATCGTGAGTGTATCCGGCAATCTTACGGCATGATTTTGCACTGCGGTCCGACCGGTTCGGGCAAATCGATGACGCTCTACTCGGCGTTAAACGAGGTTAACACGCCGGACATCGTTATTCGCACCGCCGAGGATCCGATTGAATACACGCTTCCCGGTTTGAACCAGATGCAGATGCATCGTCAGATCGGACTCACGTTTGCGTCCGCGTTGCGCGCGTTTCTCCGGCAGGACCCCGATATCATTCTGGTCGGCGAAATCCGCGATAAGGAAACGGCGGGCATTGCCGTCGAAGCGGCGCTGACCGGCCATTTGCTTATTTCGACCCTGCACACCAACGACGCGCCCGGCACCGTCGCCCGGCTGGTCGACATGGGGGTTGAACCGTTTATGATTTCGTCGTCGTTGCTGTGTGTCTGCGCCCAGCGACTCATGCGGCGGGTGTGTAAGCAGTGTCGCCTGCCCTATACGCCCGAAGGTCGGGAGAAGGAGATTATGGAAAAGGCGATCGGTTGGGGTGGGCAAATTTTCAAGCACAACCCCAAAGGTTGCCCCAAATGCGGCAGCAGCGGCTACAAAGGCCGCGTCGGTATCCATGAGCTGATGGTGACCAACGAGGAGTTGGCGGACGCGATCAACAAGCAAGCGGAGTCCATTGAGTTGAAGAAAATTGCGATGCGCGCTGGCATGAAAACGCTGCACCAAGACAGCCTGCTTAAGGTGAAGGAAGGTGTCTCAACAATCGAGGAAGCGATTGGGACGGTGCCGCCGGACATGACGTGAGCCGCGACTGCCACGGCGGCCCGGCTTGAGGTCGTGATCTCGACCAGCGGAGTGGCGCCTGACCTTAGAGGTAGATGCCGCCTCCGAGCAGATGCTCCCCGTCGTAGATTGCCAGAATCTGGCCGCTCGCCAGTCCCCGCTGCGGGTCCCGAAACTGAATGAGCGCCGTTTTGTCGCCGTCCGGAATAAATCTCAGCGGAGTCCGCGGGTCTCGATAACGCACGCGGCCCTCCAAGTTGCGCGCCTCGGTCACCGGCCGTTGCACCCAGCTCAATCCATGCACGCGGACGGAACTTTCAAACAGCCCCGGCGAGCTGGGGTGATCGAACGCGACGAGCAGCGCGCGATCCGACGCGCGCTTCCCCACCACGACATAGGCTTGGCGGTCTGTGTTGGAGGGCACGCGGATTCCCTTTCTTTGCCCGAGCGTGTAGAAATGGAGCCCTTGATGCTCCCCTAAAATTCGCCCATCGCTGGCCCGCACAATAGGCCCGGGGGCATCCGGCACGTAGGCGCGCAGGAAATCCCGCATTTTCACTTCGCCAATAAAGCAGATGCCCTGGCTGTCCTTTTTTTCCGCCGTGGGCAAACCGGCTTTCCGGGCGAGTTCGCGCAATTCGGGCTTGGTGAGATGTCCGATGGGGAAGCGCGCGTCCTGCAATTGCGCCTGGGTCACGAGGGCGAGAAAGTAGGACTGATCTTTATTGGAATCGCGACCCTCCAGCAGGGCGAAGGAGTCCGTGCCGGCTTCGACGCCAACGTTCGCGACGGCAACCCGCCGGACGTAATGACCAGTGGCCACCGCTGCGAAGCCATGGTCGCGAGCCCAGGCGCGAAAAACCCCGAATTTGATCTCGCGGTTGCACATGACATCTGGGTTGGGCGTGAGCCCCTGCGCGTAGCCTTCGAGGAGATACGCCACCACGCGCTCCCGATATTCCTGCATCAGATTTACGACGCGAAACTCAATGCCCAACCGGTCGCAAACCCCGCGGGCGTCCTCGATGTCCTGCATCCAGGGACACTCGCCGATGACGTTGTCCTCGTTGATCCAGTTCTTCATGTAGGCGCCGACGATCGGGTGGCCCTGCTCCTGGAGCAGGAGCGCGGCGACGGAGCTATCAACTCCGCCCGACATGGCGACGACAATGGGTTCTTTGCCTGACACAGGGGCACAAGCCACGGCCGCGCGCGGCAAACTGTCAAATGTACCTCACCCGGGTCTGCGGTTCGGAAGTCACTTCCCGCTTGTCGCGTTCGCCAGCGCGGAAATGCTGTTCCACTCTCATGACCGAAACGGCGCATCATATTGTCCGGGCCTGGCTCGAAACTCCAGGCATGGGGATTATCGAGCTCGATCGCGATTGGACCTCACCGACTCCGCCACGTTTTTCGTTTGGCAAACACTGCCCGGTTCCGCGCAGCCTCGGTCCCGCTCCCGGTTTGCCTGCCGGCCGTAGCACGGGGTATTTTTTTAACGCGCAAGGAGGGGGTGTTTCCTTTGTGCTACCGCTGGAGCATGGGTGCGACATCGATCCACAAC
>JBEENF010000496.1:0-3272 GCA_041192325.1 Verrucomicrobiota bacterium | reverse complement strand
AACGCGAAGTGCTCCCAGGCAGGTTCGGGCCCGATGTGTTTCAGGAGTACGCCATTGATTTTGTTGCGCGGCATCGCAACGAACCGTTCTTTCTCTACTACCCGATGGCGCTCACCCACGGGTCGAGCGCGGCGCACGCGTTGACCGAAACGCCGGAGAATCGCGGGCGTCAGCCGGCGAACGACCACGAGGCGTTTGCGGCCATGACGCGTTACGCGGACAAACTGGTGGGCGATTTCGTTGCCGCCCTCGACCGCCTCGGCGTGCGGGACAACACGATCGTGTTCATCGCCACTGACAACGGCACCGACAGTTCGCTCTCGGGTCGCCGGAACGGCCGCGTGGTGCAGGGCGGGCTTTACAAGATCACGGAAAACGGGGGCAACGTCGCGTTTATGGTCAACTCCCCAAAGCTGGTGCCGGGCGGCCGGTTGGGAAGCATGACGGATTTTTCGGACGTGCTTCCGACCATCTGCGATTTTGCGGGGGTCAAGATTCCGGCGGGCCTGACGATCGACGGCAAATCCTACAAAAATTACCTGCAAGGCCACGGCGAAGTGCCGCGGCAGTGGATCTTCAACCAATACCGTCCTGATCGCGTGATTCGCGACACCCGGTACAAGCTGTGGGACAACGGCAGGTTTTACGATTTGGAAGCCGACCCCGGCGAGGAGCGGCCGCTGGCGGCGGGGACCAACGCCACGGCCGATGCGGTTCGCGCAAAATTTCAAATGGTGTTGCAGGGCATGCCGGGCGACACGCCGCTGCCCTATCCGCATCGCAGTCTCTCTGCTTTTCGCCAGCGCGCGGCAGCGACCAGGAAATAACCGCGCTACTCGTTGGGGGCGGCGGGCCGGACTCTCCGGCCTTGCCCGCCCACCGGAAGTGCGCTCCTTTCCCTTCTGCATGACTCCACGCGAATTCTCCCTTGATGGCTCGCACTACGGAGTACCCAGGCGTGAGGAGTTGGTCTCCTATCGTTTGTGGGATAACCATTTTCATGGCTTCGACTCGCCGCGGCCGGTGGAGTTGTACGAGCGCAACAACTTCTACGTTGAGCGCATGGGCATAGAGCGCTCGATTGCCCAGGAGATTGGCGGGACGCTCGATTTTCCCTTCGAGCCGGCGCCACAGGAAGACGAAATCCTGAAGATTCTCGAGCGGGACAAGGACCGGCTTTCCGGACGCACGCCGATCGATCCAAACTTTCCGGAGAAATCCTGCGAGAAGGTGGAAAAGTGGATCCGCCGGGGCCCCTGCATTGCGATCAAGTACGCCGGCAGAAACACCGGCGTGCGGTGCAATCATCCGAACAACGACCCGATCTTCCGGCTCGCCGAAGACATCGGCTGCCATGTGTACATTCACAGTTTCCTGGTGGTCGGCGGCACGCCGAAGCGGGTGGGAGGGGCGACGCGGGAAGGCGAGGCGACGCCGATGGATGTGGTGGAGATTGCGCGACGGTTTCCGAATGTGCAGGTCGTCTGCGGGCACACCGGCGGCGATTGGGAACTCGGGATCCGGTGCATCCGGCCGTATGCGAACATTCTCATGGAGTATGCCGGGTCGGACCCGCACTCGGGCATGCTGGAGTATGGCGTGAGGGAACTCGGAGCCGACCGGCTGGTGTGGGGCGGGCATGGGCCCAGCCGCAGTTACGCCACGGAGATCGGCAAGGTGCTGGATGCCGATATCTCGCGCGCCGACCGGATGAAGGTGTTTGGCGGAAATTTGCGTCGAATCTCCGCCGCGATGTTTCGGAAAAAAGGTTGGAAGATCGACGTGTAATTTTCCGCTGCGGTCACCGCTGCGGCTCCGGATACCCGGCCAAAAAAGGATTTTCCATGACCCCACGCGAATTTTTCATCAACGCCACGGACTATGCGGCGCCCAGCCGGGAGGAGCTCGTGGCGTATCGTTTGTGGGACAATCATTTTCACGGCTTCGACTCGCCGCGGCCCGTCGAGCAGTACACGCGGAACAACTTTTATGTGGACCGGATGGGAATCGAGCGGTCGATCGCGCAGGAGATTGGGGGCACGCTGGATCATCCCTTCGAGCCGGCGCCGCAGGAGGATGAAATTCTGCAGATCCTCGAGCGGGACAAGGATCGGCTTTCGGGTCGCACGCCGATCGATCCCAATTTTCCGGATCAATCCTGCGAGAAAGTGGAGAAGTGGATTCGCCGCGGCCCCTGCATTGCGATCAAGTATGCGGGGCGCGAGACGGGCGTGCGCTGCAATCATTCCAATAACGATCCCATATTCCGCCTCGCCGATGACATTGGGTGCCACGTCTACATTCACAGCTGGACGAAAGTCGGTGGCTCCCCGCGTTTGCCGGGGGGCGGCAACGGCGAAGGCGAAGCGACGCCCACGGACGTGGCCGAGATAGCGCGCCGTTTTCCGAATGTGCCCATCGTTTGTGGTCATACGGGCGGCGATTGGGAACTCGGGCTGCGAGTGATCCGGCCGTACAAAAACATCCTGATGGAGTATGCCGGGTCCGATCCGCATTCGGGCATGGTTGAAATGGGCGTGAGGGAACTGGGCGCGGACCGACTGGTGTGGGGCGGCCACGGGCCGAGCCGGAGCTATGCGACGGAAATCGGCAAGGTGCTCGATGCGGATATTTCGCGAGCCGACCGCATGAAGGTATTTGGCGGAAATTTGCGCCGAATCTCTGCGCCGATGTTTCGCAAAAAAGGCTGGAAGATTGACGTATGAGAGGGGTGCGCCGGGCGAACGCGATCGAGGCCACAAAGAGGATCGTTCCGCTCGCCAGAGAGCCGAACAGGGTCGGTCAAGCACGCGACGCAGCCGATTGAAGTTCAACGAAACCTTGGCCGAGGTTTTGCGTCTAACCCGGCCATGAGCCTGAAACTCTTTGCCTTGCGTGCGGCGAGTGCGATGGCGCGGAACGCGAGGCGTGGCGGCTTCCTCGTCGCGCTAATGATACTCGCCGCTCCGACCTGGGCGGCGACGGCGGTGCCGAACGCTCCCACCGTTTCGCCGGCTCCGGTCATCGATCAACCGCTGACGCCGGCGGCCAGCGATACACCCGGGGAGCAGCCTTCTAACCAACATGTTTGGGTGCCCGGGCACTGGCGCTGGAATGAAGGCGCTTACGTGTGGGAATCGGGGCGCTGGGAAATTCCCCCAACCGCCGGCGTGTCCTGGGTGTCTCCGCAATGGCAGAAAGAGAGCAACGGCTATGTCTTGAGAGAAGGCTATTGGAGCGAAACACCCCCTCCGCCGCAAGTTGCCGCGGCG
>JBEENF010000495.1:0-3274 GCA_041192325.1 Verrucomicrobiota bacterium | reverse complement strand
TATGTACCATTGGCTGGTTATCATCATCGCATCGGCGGGCTGGCTGTTCGACTGCATGGACCAGCGGATTTTCAATCTCTCGCGCGAGCCGGCGCTGCGCGAGATTCTCGGACCGGGCACGGATAACGCCATTATCCGCGAATGGGGCGGCTGGGCGACAACGGCGATGATGATCGGCTGGGCCACCGGCGGAATCATTTTCGGCATGATGAGCGACCGTTTGGGCCGGGTGAAGACGATGGCCGCGACATTGTTGATCTACTCGGGCTTCACCGGCCTGTCTGGTATCGCGCATTCGGTGCCCGCGTTCATGGTGTATCGTTTCCTCGTTGGATTGGGCGTCGGCGGAATGTTCGGCGCCGCCACCACCCTGGTCGCGGAGAGTGTACCGTCGCGGGTTCGCGCGCTGGCGCTGGGTTCACTGCAGGCGCTATCCGCCTGCGGCAACATCATGGGCTCGCTGCTCAGCACCGTGGTTCAACCCGGGCAGGCCGACTACCTGTTCGGCATGTCGGGGTGGCGCATCATGTTTTTTGTGGGCGTGCTGCCCGCGATCCTGGTGGTGCCGATTATGCTTGTTCTTCGCGAACCGGAGCAATGGAAAGCCTCCCGCGCGCGGGCCAAGGCAGGCACCGAAAAAGCCGGTTCGATCCCCGAGCTTTTTCGTCACCAGGAATGGCGGCGTAATTTGCTGGTCGGCGTAGCGCTGGGTCTTGCTGGCATGGCGGGCTTGTGGGGCATCGGTTTCTTCTCACCCGAACTCATCTCGACCGCGTTGAAGGGCGAGCCGCAAAAGGTGGTTGATGTCGTTCGCGGCTACGGCACGGCATTGCAGGATGTAGGCGCGTTCCTGGGAATCCTGGCGTTCACGGCGGTCGCGACGATGTTTGGCCGGCGCCTCGCCTTCCTCATGGCGTTCATCATGTGTCTGGTGACCACGATTTTTGTGTTCAACAATCTACGCAGCGGCACCGACGCCTACTGGATGCTGCCGCTGATGGGCTTCGCACAACTGTCCGTGTTCGGCGGCTACGCCATCTACTTTCCCGAGTTGTTCCCCACCCGACTGCGTGGCACCGGCGTGGGCTTCTGCTATAACACCGTGCGGTACCTTGCGGCGGCATTTCCTCCGCTGCTGATGTTCCTTAATCGCTACCTGGTCGAGCGTGGCGCGGCCGAACCCTTCCGCACCGCGGCCACCATTCTCTCGTTCATCTTTGTGCTCGGTATTGTCGCGCTGATCTGGGCGCCAGAGACCAAGGGCAAGCCGCTCCCCGAAGGTTGAGCCAGCCGGGTGGAAGTGCGCGGGGCGCCGTGATCGCGGCGCCCCAGGTGCAGTTCGTGGCGGGGGCCCGTTCTGGCCGCGTTTATCCGCGGCACCCGCAGGGAGTTTGAGCGTTTGTGACGCCCGGCTGACGCCGACTTTTCACCGGCGTCCGCGCAGCGCCTCGAGCTTCGCTTCCGCTTCGGCGATGCGGCGTTCCAACTTTTCCTTCGCGCCACGATAGAGCACCGGGCTCGGGGTCGAACGCACGGCCTGCCAATTCTCCCGCTCCGCAGGTCGATGCAAGAGATCCCGGATCTCCTGCAGATAGCGTTTCGAGGCTTCGATTTGATCCGTCAAGTTGGCCCGGTTGTGGAAGCCGTCGCCATTCACGGTCACATAGATTGGCGTCGTGTGGGCAATCTGGCCGAGACCGGCGTCTGTACGCGCTGCCAGCCAGATCCCCTGCTCCACTCCCAGTTCCAGCTCAACCGAAAGGCAAGCGGAAGTTTGCCCCGCCCCGTCTGGAATTGCCTCGGCCAGAACTTTGCCGTGGCCAATAATCTGGACGCGACGGAGCGGGATTTGCGCCGGATGTCCATGCGCCGTCGCTGAAATTCGCACTTTGCTGCCGGCCTTTACGTCCAAAGAGGCGCCGGGAAGTCGGTCGTTCACCTGAAACTGCAGCATCGGACCGGTCGTGACGAAAGTATTGCCGGCCTTGATTCCCGCCAGCCAGCGATCGAACGAGAACGGCCGGCCGACATGGGTATAGAATCGGGCATCGCCGATCTGGGCGCCGATTTGCTCTTCCCCGGGCCGCAAACCGCGCCCACACCACGGGAAATCCGATCCGCCGAGCGCGGTCAGTTTATAGCCGAGATCCAAGAATCGATAATAATGCTCCAAAGCCAACGGCCCCTGCGGCACGCAGAACTGCATTACCTCCAGAAAATCGATCTTCCCGGCCAGCACGTCCAGGGTCATCCCGCGATAGCCGTGGAATGACGTGGCGGCATGCGCATAGCCGGAGACGCCTCCGAGTTCGTGAATCCGATCAAAGACGCGGTCGTAGGAATAATATTCATCCTGGAAGCGCACGAATCTATCTGTGCCCAGCGAAATCGTATGACCGAGTTCATGCGTGCGCGGATCCTCCTGGCCCGTTGTGAGAATATATCCTCCCGCGCCATAGCGGCCCTTTTCGCCCCAGGCATATTGCGAGAAGTAGGAGGTCCAGAAATCGCCCATCTGCAGAAGCACGCCGACGTGGACGTCCTCCGCCGCGATCCAGTCGAGGATCAAGGGATTCTCGCGAGGCGACCGCCGGAGATGAATGTGATCGTCAGCCGAATACCATCCGCGCTCCGGCATATCGGCCCAGCGACGCAGCCGGTAAGTGCGCGCCAAATGATCGCCGGCCTTGAACACCAGTTGCTCGGTCTCGCGAATGTATTCATATCCCTTTGACAAGGTGAGGGTGAATTTCCCCGCGGGCATCGGCATCTCGAACGACCCGCTGACATAGAACGCGCCGTCCGGCTGATACGCGTAGCCCTGCGCCGAATCGTTCGCCCCGTACATCACGCCGATCGCCTCGGGCGGCAAACCGACCACCGACCCGGGAAACGCAAGCCGGGCCTCGGCGGCGCCAGGGGCGTTGCGCGGAAAAGGCATGCCCACCGCCTTGCCGTGCTCGTCGGCGATGCGCACGCGAACCGGCGTTGGCTCCCCGGTTTTCGCGTCCAGGATCTTGACCGTGAGCCTTGCTTCGGCCCGGGCCATGCCGGGGATGCCGACGGACTGCTGCTGTTCCGCCCACGACATGGGCGAGGCGGCGGAATGATTGGGATGGGCCGGCAGCGTCACCGGCCAGAGGCTGAGACCCAGAACGACCAGCGGAACCAAACGCGCCAACTCGCGCCACCTCGAAGCCGCGCACTCACCGCCAGCGGTCGAATCGCGGCCGGCGGGTCGGGAACGGTGCGTTAAAATGCGGTAGACGCTAGG
>JBEENF010000494.1:0-3278 GCA_041192325.1 Verrucomicrobiota bacterium | reverse complement strand
CCTGAATCTTTAAGCGTTTTTTCCAGCTGGTAGATGCTGGAATCGAGCTGGTTCTTCGTCTCCACGGCGTCCTTGCGCTTGCGGTCCTCCTCGGCGTGCAGTTCCGCTTCCTTGGTCATCTTCTCGACTTCATCCTTCGACAGACCGGACGAGCCTTGGATGGTAATCTTTTGGTCCTTGCCG
Source organism: Verrucomicrobiota bacterium (assembly GCA_041192325.1). Classification (GTDB taxonomy): domain Bacteria; phylum Verrucomicrobiota; class Verrucomicrobiia; order Opitutales; family Opitutaceae; genus ER46. The sequence goes on along the minus strand of JBEENF010000494.1, from coordinate 3,095 downwards.
GTGCCGAGATCCTTTGCCGAGACGTGAAGAATGCCGTTCGCATCGATATCAAAGGTCACTTCGATCTGCGGAGTTCCGCGCGGCGCCGGCGGAATGCCGTCGAGGCGGAAAGTCCCAAGCACCTTGTTGTCCCGGGACATCGCACGTTCGCCCTGCAGGACGACGATTTCCACGGAAGGTTGGCTGTCGCTGTAAGTGGAAAATACCTGGGTCTTCTTGGAGGGAATGGTGGTGTTGCGGGGAATCATTGCCGTGGCTACCTGCCCCGCAGTTTCGATCCCCAGGGTGAGCGGCGTTACGTCGAGGAGCAGCACGTCCCGCACATCGCCCTTCAGCACACCCCCTTGTATGGCGGCTCCGATGGCGACAACTTCATCGGGGTTGACCCCCTGATGCGGAGGCTTGCCGCCAAGAGTTTTGGCGATGTCCACCACCTTGGGCATGCGCGTCATGCCGCCCACGAGCACCAACTCGTCGATCTGCGCCGAAGTCAGCTCCGCGTCTTTCAAGCAATTTTTGAAAGGCTGAAGGCAACGCTCGAAAAGCGGATCGCAGATCTGCTCCATCTTCGCGCGGGTCAACTGTAGGTTCAGATGTTTCGGCCCCGAAGCATCCGCGGTAATAAAGGGCAGGTTGATGTCCACGGACTGCGTGGAGGACAGGGCGATCTTGGCCTTCTCTCCCTCTTCCTTGAGACGCTGAAGCGCCATCGGGTCTTTGCGCAGATCGATCCCATTTTCCTTTTTGAAAGTATCAACCAGCCACGAGATCAGGGCATCGTCCCAATTATCGCCGCCGAGGTGGGTATCACCGTTGGTGGCCTTAACCTCGAAAACACCGTCCCCGATTTCGAGCACGGAAACGTCGAAGGTACCGCCGCCCAAGTCGAACACCGCGATCTTTTCGTCCTTTTTTTTGTCCAGACCATACGCCAGCGAAGCGGCCGTCGGTTCATTGATGATACGCAAAACCTCCAGCCCGGCGATCTTCCCGGCGTCCTTTGTCGCCTGACGTTGCGAATCGTTGAAATACGCCGGAACGGTAATGACGGCCTGGGTGACTTTCTCACCCAGATAAGCTTCGGCGTCTGCTTTTAGTTTCCCCAACACGAAAGCGGCGATCTGCTGGGGGGCAAACTGGTCGGTTTTGTCTCCCGCCTGCACTTCAATGTACGCGTCGCCGTTTTTTCCTTCCACGACCTTGAAGGGCATGTTTTTCGACTCTTCGCGCACTTCGGTGAATTTTCGACCGATGAAACGTTTCGCGGAAAATACCGTGTTGCGCGGATTGGTGACTGCCTGGCGTTTGGCAGCCTGTCCGACGAGGCGTTCACCCGACTTAGTGAAAGCGACGACGGAGGGAGTCGTGCGAGCGCCTTCCGCGTTTGGGATGACGACGGGCTCCCCACCTTCCATAATGGCCATACACGAGTTGGTGGTACCTAAATCGATTCCAAGAATTCGGCTCATGCCAAACGGTTAGCACCGAGCATGCCGTAGCGACTAAACTTATCTCAAGACGCTGATGATCAGCATTTAGAAAAATAAGCATGCACGCGGGAAATAGTCCCGCATCATTCGAAAGCAGACAGAGTGTCACAGTTGAGCGACAATACCGCGCCTCAGGTTGACAGTTTGTCGCAGTTTGAATTTAGCGATTCATCGTGCACCTTAAGGAAATGGAAATCACGCTGCCCTGCAACGCGCCTGCCATAACGTTGCCCAATACGGCGCTCTTTCCCCAAGCGTTGATGCCCCTGCACATTTTTGAGCCGCGCTATCGCCAGATGTTGCGGGATGTTTTGGCGACCGATCGTTTAATGGTGGTCGCGGGCCTTGATGCGCAGCGGAGCCATAAACCGGGAGAGTTTGAACCTCCACACCGGGTTGCGAGCATTGGAATTGTACGTGCTTGCCAGGAGAATGAAAACGGCACTTCGAATTTATTGCTGCAGGGTATTTCGCGGGTGGAAATCACTTCAATCGTGGAAGAACAACCTTACCGGCGGATCAGCTTCCGCGCGCTGGCGAGTTGCGCCGGAGCCCCGGAAGCGGAGAACGAGGCTCTCATGGGTGAACTTGCCAAGTTGCTCAAGGTAAAGTCGCGATTGGCGCCGACCGTTTCGGATGAAATGACGTCGTTTCTCAAGTCGGTTGACGACCCTGAGGCCTTCGTCGATATCGCTGCGTTTAGTCTTTGCGAGGATGTGAGCCTGAAGCAACGACTCCTCGAAACGTTGGACGTAAACCGTAGACTCGCGCTCTTCGGGCAGCGGCTCCGCAGTGAAATCGAGAGGCTAAAGTTGCGTCAACGCCTTCAAGGCTCGTTGCCTGACGACCTCATTTCAAATAATTAGGCGGTTAAGCGGGGAGCGACGCGACCAGTTTCGAAAATGGAGCTTGCGCTCGTGGGAACGGCGGTTTTTTTGCCGTCTTCGCGCATGCGCCAACATAGCTCAGTTGGTAGAGCAACGCTTTCGTAAAGCGTGGGTCGTCGGTTCAATTCCGACTGTTGGCTCCATTTAGGGTCGCGGGCGCGAATCACGTCCGGCGGGCTGCGCGCCCGGCCTCCTCGCTTCGCTTTCCTTCGTGAATACGCAATGCGCCGGGTGAAGTTCCTCAACTTCCCTCTTGCCCCGCTCGTAAATCTCTTGAGATTCATCTGCTTCCCAGCGCTCGACGCTCGACCTCGCCACCAGCAAACCACCGCATGCACAGTTTTTCCGAGCAATGTCTCGACATGGCCCGCTCAATGTTGGGCCACAATCTCGACTCAATCCAACCCGATGGCACGATTCTGCCCGCCAATGGCGAGCAATCCCGCCCCGACGAACCGGGTCACGTGGCCTTTGCCTTGGGGGAATTCTATCGAGCGACGGGCGAAACAACTCTTAAGGAGTACGATCTCGTAGACTTGGCCGCGCGCTGCATAACCGCCCAAATCTTTACCGAGCCCGCAGCGGAAAATGGCCTCGCTTATGCCGCCTTGGGCTTGCTGGCCTTTGGTCCTTCAAAAGAGCGGAATCCGGTTTGGGAGCGTCTCGTTGAAGAGACTCAGCAGCGGATCGACAAATCCCTGCTGCATCGCAGTGACTA
>JBEENF010000493.1:0-3280 GCA_041192325.1 Verrucomicrobiota bacterium | reverse complement strand
ACGCAAATAAAAATCCCATCTTCTCATATCCCCGGATAGGCCTTTCCGGGGCGCTAAAACGGTTGAATCGTTCGCCCCGGTCCTGCTAGCGTCTCCGACCCATGGGCGAGGTGCATCACGAAACAGTCTTCTTCAGCGGACGCGTGCAGGGGGTGGGGTTTCGCTTTTCCGTGCTGCAGGTTGCCAAGGAATTCGAAGTTGCTGGTTTCGTGCGCAACCTCGCTGATGGACGCGTGCAGTTGGAATTGGAAGGCAGCCTTGCCGAGGTCGACCGGATGATTGCAGCCGTGGACGAAACGATGCACGGCTATATTCGAAAGGTGGAGCGCAGTGGCGCGACCCGCTCTCCCGAATTCGCGGGTTTTTCCATCAAGTGACACCAGTCACGCCTGCGGCCCCTTCCTCCGCGCCGGCCCTCGAGCTTCGAGGGCTCGTGAAGGATTTTTCCGTTGGACTGCGGGGAGTAAAAGTGCGAGCGGTCGACGGCTTGAATCTTCGCATGGATGGGGGCCAAATTTATGGACTGCTTGGACCCAACGGCTCCGGCAAAAGCACAACCATCAAGTTGGTGTTGGGGCTGCTCAAGCCGACCGCCGGCGAGTGCGCGATTTTTGGCGTGCCGAGTTCGCGCGCGGAGGCACGCACTGACGTGGGCTATTTGCCGGAATCGCCCTATTTCTATGGCTATCTCAGCGGACGCGAGCTCGTGACATTTTATGGTCGCATCTGCGGCATGTCGGGGCGGGCACTGGGGAGTCGGGTGGACGAAGTCATTGCAGCCGTGGGGCTCGCGGACGCCGCCGACCGACGCGTGGGTGGGTATTCAAAGGGGATGTTGCAACGAATTGGCCTCGCGCAGGCGATCGTTCATAATCCCCGCCTCGTCATTCTGGATGAGCCGACCGCGGGAGTGGACGCAATGGGCACAGCGGCGATCACCGCGTTGATTCTTCAGCTCAAATCCGAAGGCAAGAGCGTCGTCATCACCTCGCACCTCTTCGCGCAGATGGAGGAAATTTGCGATCGCGTGGCCATTCTCGATCGGGGACGGCTGGTTTTTGAGGGCCCAATGGCCCAGTTGCTCGGACGTGCGGGCCGGCAGGCGATTGTCATGGAGACTTTGCCGGCGGACGAACTTGAGGCATTGCGGACATGGCTTGCCGCGAGAGGGCGCAAGATTGAAGAAATACAACAGCCGCGTTCGCGACTCGACCGAGCCTTTTTTGAAGCGGTGGGTCGGCACGTCGATAAACCATGAGGTCACCTTCCCCGCTAAGTTCAGTTGACGACCCTCCGCCCCAGCCGGTTCCCGGGCAAACAGCGGTCCTCCGGTCGCCCCGATGCGGCACCACCGGCTTTTCGTCGCGGCGGGTGGCCCTCATCGGGCACAACACTTTGCGGGAGGCCGTGCGACAGAAGCTGCTCCTTTTCCTGGGAATGCTCGGCTTGGCGCTGGTAGTAAGCTCGCAGTGGTTTCGGGAATTCGATTTTGGCGCGTCCGAGCTTAAATTCCTGGCCGATTGTGGGTTTGGCGCGATGGCTTTTTTCGGATCATCGCTCGTAATTGCGGCGACCGCGCAACTTTTTTTCAGCGAAATCGAGAATCGCACGGCACTGACCTTGCTCGCGAAGCCGGTATGGCGGGCGGAATTTATTCTCGGCAAGTTCGCGGGAATCGTCGCCTTGGCGGGAATATTCTGCGCGCTCCTGACCACTTTGCTCGCGGCGATCATTTGGGTGCGGGAGACCGAGATCATGCGCCTTGTGCCCGAGGCATTTCCGGGCGGGCGAGCCGCGCACTACTCGAATCTGTTCTTCGCCGGCGCGCTACAATGGCTCAAGCTTTCCGTCCTCGGCGCGCTCATGACGCTTGTCGCTAGTTTTGCGCAAACCCAACTTTTCACCGTGGCCACGGGTTTCTTTGTCGTCGTCATTTGTCATCTGCAACACCTGGCGCAAGCCGCTTACTCACGCGGCGCGGGGACTTTTGGGAGTGTCGTAGCGGCCCCGCTCACCTTGATATTTCCGGATTTTCAGGTGTTTACCATTGCCGATTCCCTGGCGGCGACCGACGCGCCGGCCTGGTTCGATCTCGTCCGTATTTGTGGATACGGCGGCGGATACATGGTGGTGGCGTGCGCTTTGGCGGCCTGGAGTTTTCGTCATCGTGAAATTTGACGCTCCAGTGGCGGAAGGCGAGGGAAGCGCCGCTGCTCTGGGCCGGCCGCATGGCGCCATCGGCCGGTATCTGGCGCTGTTAATCTGCGTGGTCTGCCTGGGACTGGCCGGGGCACTCTTGCGGCAGCTGGTGAATCCCATCGAGTCAGGAACTCGCAGGCAAGAGCCGGCGCTCCGGACCGTCGCCACGGCGGGTCCCGGTGTCGCACTCGCCTTGCTCGGTGGCTTTCGCGCCTTGGTGGCAGACGCGGTCTGGATTCGTCTCTATGTGACTTGGGAGAAGAGGGACCTGCCGGCCACCGATTCCGCCATTCGCTTTGTCTCCACCATAGATCCCCGCCCCGTCTATTTCTGGTTAAACGGAGCACGGATCATGGCCTATGATTTCGCCGCATGGCGAATTGAGGCGGAGGGGGGCGATCAACGTTTGGCCCAAGCAGGCCAGGATCTGATTGTACGGGAGCAAGGCCGGCGTGCCCTGGGGCACTTGGAACGCGCATTGGCCTTTCATCCGGCCAGCGCCGATCTGTGGATCGAACGCGCCAACATTGAGCTTAATCGAATTCAAGATGTCGCAGCCGCGGCGGAAAGTTACCGCCGCGCCGCGCAAGTCCCTCGCGCGCCTTATTACGCCGCGCGTTTGCACGCCGAGACGCTGCGACGGTTGGGACGCCATGGGGAGGCGCTCGACTGGCTCGTGAAATTGCATCCCACGCTGCCGGCCGACGAATCCGCGGCCCGCGATGTTGTTTTGGCCCGAATCCGCGACTTGGAACGACTGACTGGGGCGCCAATGGAGCAGGTGTATCGTCCGCCCCCGCCGTAGCAGCGAGCAGGATACGCCATCCGAATCTCCGGTTTTTCCGTTTGTTGCTGGAGCAACGGGTGAAGCGGGCGCGCCACCACGCAAAGTCAGAATAACTCGAACTGCGTTTCCACTTTTTCAACCGCGGTGGGTCGCGCGGTGCGCGGCGCCTCCGTTGCGGGTGAAAGCGGTCTGCCGGCCCCAAGGTAACGTTTCCTCGCATCGGCTGCCGTTGACCGCATTTCGTACCCTTCGAGCATGCAGACTAACTCCTCGGGCTGCGGGGTGCGCCACTCT
>JBEENF010000492.1:0-3281 GCA_041192325.1 Verrucomicrobiota bacterium | reverse complement strand
ACGTAATACCAAATGGGAAAAGTCCACCGCGCCCACGCGCGGTGACGGTCATATTGGCCCTGCAACGCGAGGAGAAAGGTTCGGGGCACAAGGAAGGCGATGCTGACCGCCAGCAGGATGTGCGAGATGAGCATCGTGTAGTAAATGGTCTTGATGGCGCCTTCGCCGCCAAAGGGCGTGTGGACGCCGCGCACCAGGATTTTGTGCGTCACATAGCCGACGAGAAAAACGGCCGACACCGCTCCCGCGCTCAGCATGCTCGCCCGGTGCGCCGCGATGCCCGCCAGTCGGCGGACCGGATCGCGTTCGCGGCGGGCGCGGAAAATAAAAACGAAGCCGGCCGTCATCAGCACCGTGGCGAGGCCGTTGAGGACCGCGTTCAGGGCGGGAATATCTTGGATTTTCATCGAGTGAGAAGCCGATCAGCGACCAGCGCGCCGAGCACGAGTGGCAGGTAGGCGATGGAGGTTAAAAACAGTTTTCGCGCAGCGAGATCCCGGCCCTCGGCACGAAGGAACTGAAATGCCCGCCACAGAAACCACGCGCCGCTGGCGGCAGCGATCGCGCCGTACGCGTGGGTTGCCAACCCCCACACGGCCGGCAGCAGGCTGACGGCCACCAGCGCCACCGTGGTGGCGAAAGACCAGGCCGAAACCCGCACGCCCGACTCATCCCGTACCGGCAGCATGGGAAAATGAACGGCGGAGTAGTCGCGCCGGTAAGTCCACGCCACGGCCATGAAGTGCGGGATCTGCCAGAAAAACAGAATGCCGAAGAGGATCCATCCAAGGGTCGTTACCCGGCCCTCGCCGGCCGCCCAACCAATGAGCGGCGGGAAGGCGCCGGCGATGGCGCCAATCTCGGTGCTCCACACGGACCACCGCTTGGCGGGCGTATACCAACCCAGATAGGAAACCACGGTCAGCAGGGTGAACAGCGCCGCCAGGGGATTTACCTTCGCGAACATCAGGAACAGCGAGCTGATGCACATCACGCAGCCGAGCACGAACGCAGACCCGCTCGGCACCTTGCCGGTCGGGATGGGCCGGTCCGCCGTGCGTTTCATCAGGGCGTCCGTGTCGCTCTCCATCCACTGGTTCAACGCCGCCACTCCGCCCGCGGCGCCACAGGTGCCGATCAACAGAAAGATCAGTTTGGCCGGATCCGAGGGCGGGCGCGCCGAAAAATAGCCGGCCAGGGCAGTCAAAACCGAGAGCAGGCTCAGGCGTGGCTTCGTCAGCGCGAGATAATCGGGAAAGCGCGCCGGCCCGGCAGTGACGCTCATGACGCAGACACGCCAGCCGTGCCGTGGCTCCGCAGATCGCGGGCCAGCTGTCGGTGCCAGGAGCGGGATTCGATCGCGTCGCGATGCGCCTTCCACGTTATCCAGAAGGTGATGGCCAGCAGCAGGGCTCCCACCACCACATGGCTCGTCGTCATTTCCGGCCGTCGCAGGGTCCAGATAATTTGGGCCCCGAGCAGAATCTGCAGCACCACCAGGCTCATGAGCGCGGAAGCGGCGGCCCGCAGCGCGAGCGTGGAGGCGGGGTCACGACGAACCACAAAGGCCAGCGCCGTGAGGACGATGGCGAGCAACACGGCCATGGCGCGATGGGCAAAATGGAAGGCCACGCGAAAATCCCAAGTGTCGGGCAGCCAGTGGCCGCTGAGGGTCGAGTAAGGAAAGGTCGGGATCGACAGTCCGGCCCCGTTGTGCCGCATGACCGCGGCGATCGTAAGTTGAATGATGAGCAACGCGCAACCGGCGATGCCAATCCAGCGCACCGCCGCGCCCATGGGCGCCGGTCGCTCGATCCATGATTTGGACGAGGCCACGGCAATGGCGATGAGCAGGCAGACGTAGACCTGCGCAAGGATGCCGTGCGGGATGCGCAGCATCTGGCCGAGCGACATTTCAAAGCCCGGCACGTCGAGCGCATCCAGTTGCACCCGCTGCCCACCAATGAGCCCCTGCAAGATGACTATCGCCAGCGCCCACCAGCCCAATTGGCGCAGCCAGGGGCGATCCTCCCGGCGCCACAACCACAGGGCGAGAGCGAGGGTAATCAAACCCATCAACGCCCCCGTCAGCCGGTGGGAGTGCTCGGCAAACATGGCCACGTCCCGGAGCCAGCCCGAGGGATTGATCGAGCCGTTGGAGAGCGGCCAGTCGGGAAAGGCCATTCCGGCGCCGATGCTGGTCGTAAATGCGCCCAAAGTGATGAGCACAAAAACCCAAATGCTGCCCAGCGCGGCGAAGATCGCCAGCGCCGGCTTGTGCTGCGAGGTGCGTCGGATGTTTTCCATTAGGCGGTCAAAGGTGGAGCAGAAGGGTCGATGCAGTCCGCCGCAAACCCTTTGACAATTTTTTCCGCCGGCGAATCCGTTGTGATATGAAATCTTATGCCTTCGCCGTGGCCGCCTGGCTGGCCGTCCTCGGCTGGGGCGGATGTGCGCGGCCGGGTCCTGAGGCCGCTGAACCGGCCAAGTCCGCTCCCCGGGCAAAGATAAGACCCGGAAACTACGCGCTCACGGGAGAAGTGCTGTCCGTCGACGCGGCCAAGCAGACGATGCGGGTGCGCCACGACGAAATCCAAGGCTACATGCCGGCCATGACGATGGACTTCCTCGTGTCCGCGGGTGATGCGGCCGCGCTGAAGCCCGGTCAGAAAATCCGGGCCGAGATGGTTCCGAGCAAGGATGGCGACTTTCGTCTCGAGCGAATCTGGCCTGATGACAAGGCGGCGGTGGATGCAGTGATGGCCGGCGCCCGCCAGTTGCGCGAGGACACGCATAACCGCGGAAAAAGCGCGTATCGCGAGGTGGGCGAGAAGCTGCCGGAATTCGCGTTATACGATCAGGAAGCCAGGGTCGTGCAGAGCGCGAGGTTCCGCGGGAAGCAGATCATGATGAACTTCATCTTCACCCGTTGCCCGATTGCGACCATGTGTCCGGCGGCGACGGCAAAGATGATCACGGTGCAGAAGCTGGCGCGCGAGGCCGCAGTGCCGAATCTCGAGCTCGTTTCTCTGACGCTGGACCCGGACTACGACACGCCCGGCGTGCTGAAGGAATATGCCGTGGCGCGTGGCATCGAAACGGCGAATTTTTCTTTTCTCACCGGCCCGGAGTCGGCGATGAAGGACTTGCTCATGCAATTTGGCGTGATCGCGGAGTTCGAAGGCGAGTTGTTGAAGCACACGCTCGCGACGCTGCTGATCGACGAGAACGGAAAAATCATTCACCGGGCCGATGGGAGCAGTTGGGAGCCCAAGGAATTT
>JBEENF010000491.1:0-3297 GCA_041192325.1 Verrucomicrobiota bacterium | reverse complement strand
TTATGGCCCTGGCGAGCCGGCCATCCCCGGCATTGACCACCAAAACGTGGCGGGCGCCGGCCGGCGCCGCTTCAACGATCTTCGTTTCGAGGGAATTGAGAATCGAGGGGGAGTTCAGACAGCGCAGAAGGTGGTTTGGTTGGAAATCAGACGCATCGCCCGCTTGGCAATTGAATTCTCCGTCCGCCGGAGAATTTGCTGGAGCACATCACTTGAACATGAGATGCATCGCATTCCTTCTCGTATATCAGACGTGACGCCCCCCCCACCACAGCCAATTTCGAACCAAGTCCAACGGGTGGCCGCTGACATTTCAGCCCGGCTGGCGCAGGTGGCAAAAGATCCGCCCGAGCTTTCCGCCTACCTCCAAATCCATGCCGAGTGCGTGGTGCAGGCGCTGCAACCGGTCGGTTTGGCCTACGAAATGGCCACCGGCCAGAATTTCCAGCGGACTTTCACGCACAATTACGAGTCGCTCAACCTACGCGACACTCCGGCCCAGGACTTGTCCTTTCAACGGTCCGTTCGGGCCGTTGCAGAATCAGGTAAGCCCATCTTCCTCGACGCCAATATGGAGCCGGCCGGCGGACTGCATGGCCTCACCCCGGACGATGCGCCGGCTCCGGAAAACCTCCCGCTCCACAATCTCACGCCTTATCAGCAGATCTTCGTTCCGATTCCGCTGAACAAGAAGGTCGTGGGGGTGTTGCATGCCTGGTTCGCACCGGCGGATGCCACGATGGCAAACGCGCGGATCGCCATTCTTGCGCATGCCTGCGCGGAGGTTGAACTTTATCTCAAGTCCCGCCGAATTTCGGACATTTCGCAGGAGTTGTCCCGCATCAGCACCTACGCCCGCTTTCTGGAAGATGTGGCGGGCGATCAGGATCTGGAGTCCGTCGCCTGGAAACTCGTCAATTACGCTCGCGAAGCCGTGGGCTGCGACCGGGTCTGCATGTTGATCGATTCCCGCTACGGGCTAACCGCGAACGCGGGGCTGCCGGCGTCGGACCGCCTGGCACTGCAGGCGTGCAGCGGTTTGCGCCGCCCGCATGCGCGCAGTGAGCATGCCGATGTACTCAAGGGCCACGCGTCGGAATTGCTGAAGCTCGCCGTGGTCAGGACGCCCGAGCCGCCCGCAGATGCTGCGCGCGCGAATGCGCCCAAACCGGACGCGGCCCCCAAAGACGGGAAGCCGGCAGTGGAACCGGCCAAGCCTGTGGCCGCCAGCGGGAGCACGGCAGAAGCCCAGCCGCAAATGCGGATCATTTTTACCACCCGGGATCCCGCCAAGGTCGCGACCCGGCCGGAGGCCGTTAACCGTTACTTCGAGGTGATCGACATGAACTGGTCGACGGTGCTGCCGCTCTACGACCGGGATAACCGGGTCTGCGGAACGCTCCTCTTCGAGGGGCAGCAAAGTCATGACAAAATGGCGGCGCTGTTCATGCAGATGCGCGACCTGGCGGTCTCCGGCGGCCGCGCCTTGAGCACAGCCCTCGTGTGGCATCGTCGGCGCACCTTGCGCGGAGCCCGGGTATTGATGCGCTGGCGCGATCAATTGATGGGCTCGTCCCGCCAAAGACTCGCGATCAAGTACGGTCTGCCCACGCTTCTGGCGGCCGCCCTGCTGGTGTATCCCTTTAATTATCGCGTCGCGGGCGACGCCATCTTACGGCCCGTAAATGTGCAAACCGTGTCAGCCCTGACCGAAGGCCGGCTGATGGAGGTGAATGCGCGCGAGGGCGATCGCGTCAAGAAAGGCCAGATCCTTTGTGTCCTGGAAACCGCCGCCTTGAGACTGCAATTGCAGCAAGTGGAACAGGAACGGCAACGCTCCGAGACGGAAGCGGCGCGCGCGCTCGGCCAGGATCGCAGCGAGGTTAACATGCAGATCGCCCGGCTGACGGCGCGCCGCGCGGAGATCCTCGCGGAGAAACTGCGCCGCGACATTGAATTCGCCGTGGTGAAGGCCCCGTTCGACGGCGTGTTGATCGGCCCCCTCGACCTCGCGAAGCGCAAGGGCCAGATTATTCGCATCGGAGACACGCTGGCCGAAATCGTGGATCCTGCCCTCTGGGAGGTGAACGTGAGCGTTCGCGAGGAAGATGTTCCCAAGCTCGTCGACGCGGTGAACGCCCAGCGGGCGGTGGATCCCAAAAGCGGGGTTCCCGGCGAACTCGTTCTCGCGGCCAATCCCAACGACGTTTATCCGCTCACCCTCACCGATCCGACGAGCTTCTCCCACCGCCTGGATATCACAGGCGGCCGGTACAACTTTAGCGCCATCATCCCACTGGCGGAAAGCACCGCCCGCAAGGTGGGCGTCAATCCCGGGAGCGAACTAAAAACCGGATATACGGGTCGCGTGAAATTCCTGTGTGGCCGGCGGCCCGGAGGCGACATCCTGTTCGGTGATTTCGTGCGTTTCATGAAGCTCCATTTCTTCTAAGCCGGTCACGATCGCCTTCCATGTTTTTGTCCAACTGCGCCTTTCGTCCTCCGTCCCTCAGGTGGCTGCTCGCCAGCCTTGCTTTGGGGCTGCTCACGTCCCTGCCGGCAGCTGAAACCAACCGTGGCGGCCCGGGCGTGACGACGGTAAGCCGTGGCTCGCTGCGGGGGGTATTGCGTCCCGTGGACAGCCGGCAACTCAGCGCCCGGGCCGCAGGGGTGATTGAAAAGTTCGGCGCCGAGGAAGGCCAGCAGGTGGCCGCCGACGACCTCCTGGTCCAACTCAACGCCGACATCGAGCGCGCCGACGTTGCCCGGTCGCAAGCCGTCGTGGAAAGCGTCAATGGCGAGTTGGCGAGGGCTAAACGCGAGTTGGAACGCACCCAGGAGCTCCGACGCGACGCCATTGGCAGCAAAAAGGACCTGGAGGACGCCGAATATGCGCTCCTGATCGCCATCGCGCGTCAAAAACAAGCGCTCGCCGATCTCGAGATGGCCAAGGCACGCCTCAAGGAACGCACCATTACCGCGCCCATTGCGGGCATGGTTTTTCGCCGAACCCGGGCCGTGGGCGAAGCCGTTGAGCGACTCGAAACCGTCATCCGCTTGGTGGATGCCAGCAAGTTGGAGATGGTCGTCTACGGCGGGCCGGAACTGTTGGGTAAATTTAAGCAGGGGCAAATGGTTCGCGTGTTAGTGGAAACCGGTCCGGCCAGCGAATCGCAAGTGCCTGGAATGGTGTCGTATGTGGATCCAACCATGGATCCCGATAGCGGCGTTTTTCGGGTAAAAATCCAAGTTGAACCGACGGCGCAGGTCCAGACGGGGATCACCGTCTCTCTCCAA
>JBEENF010000490.1:0-3310 GCA_041192325.1 Verrucomicrobiota bacterium | reverse complement strand
CATCGAGGCAATTTTTCACCGCCGGGCCGTGCGGCACTACGCTCCCACCGAAGTCGATGCGGAAACGGTGCAGAAGCTCCTGCTGGCCGCCGTCCAGGCTCCGAGCGCGATGAACCAGCAGCCGTGGCTGTTCGGCGTCTTTCACGGCAGGAAACGGCTGCTCGATTACTCTGAACGGGCCAAGCGATACCTCGTGGCGACGTATCCCACGGGGTTCGAACTGCACCCGCGCAGCGAGCTCTACGAGAATCCTGCCTTCGATATTTTCCACGGCGCAAATACCCTGATCGTGGTCTACGCCGAGCGGGGACAGTTTAACGCCAACGAAGATTGCTGTCTTGCCGCGGCGAACCTGATGCTCGCCGCTTATGGCCTGGGCCTCGGCACCTGCCCGATTGGATTTGCGCGGTTTTGGCTCGATCGCCCGGAAACCAAGCGCGAACTCAATGTGCCGGAGCACTACACCACGGTCTTTCCTTTGGTGCTGGGGTATCCCGCCGGCCCAACGCCGGCGACCCCGCGCGACGAGCCCGGGATTGTGAGTTGGCAGTGGGACGCCGAGTGACCCGGCGGGTGGTGAAAGTGCGACGCAGGTAAACTCTGAGACGCCGATTCGGTGAGTCCCCGCCGGGGTCTAGTCACTCCACCCGGAATCCGTGGTCCGGCTCAAAGGTTAACACGTGGAGCCGGCGTGGTTCCGCTTGAACCGTGCCGGACCATCGCAGCGGCTGACTCGCCGGACCGGTGATAATCTCCACCACGATGTCGTGGCGGCCGGGTGCAAGGGGGCGCCGCCATTGATCGAGCGCCGGCCCGTCATGGGAAATGCCCTTGGCCGCATAGGAGCGTTCCTGAGTCATGCCATCAACGGTGAGTCGTATCACGATGGCGGCACGGTGCGGCTTGGCGGTGGCGCGGCCGCGCATATGCACCGGTTTTTTTGCCTCTGCCGCCGGATCCACGGCGCCGCTTGGGAGGTAATCTCCCAATGCCTTGAAGGAAAACACGAACTCGGGCCCGCTCGGCGCGGGGTTGCTGACCGAAAGACGGCTGGGCACGATGACGGCTGCCGCGATGCCGAGCGTCAGGATCGCAGTCGTGACCGCGGCGCCGAAAATGCGCCGGCGCTGCGGTTGCGACGACTCCGGGGTGGCGCCGGTCCGGAACCGATCCGCAGCGCGCGTCAATTCGTCCGGGCGAAACGGATCGAAATCCAGGACCTGCCACGCCTTTGAACCACCGGCGCGCTCGGGCCGAAAATAGGGCTTTCGTTCGCCCGCGAGCCGGGCCAGTGCCCAGCGATTGCCGTCCCGCGCCGCCGCCTCGACGCGCGCATCGCGAACCACCAGCACGCCGGGCACGCCGCGGCTAAGCAGGTGCTCGATGAATTTCGGCCGAACCCATGAGGCCGTGGGCACCACGTGAACCTGATAATGAGGCAGCCAGTCGCGCCAGCGCGCGAAGCGCCCGCCGTGGTCGATGTCGCCGGCGATGAGCGCGACGCACGCCGGACCGGTGCTCGCGCGTTCCCGCATGATCTCCGCTGCGAGGCGGGTTTCTTCCGGCTGGGTGTTGAACCACGGCAGCACAATTCCCTCCGAATCGCAGGAGCCGGCGCACACGCCGCACCCGACGCAGCGGCTGGGATCGACGGACGCTTGCGACCGAAAGGGTTTTCCGTCGGTGCGCGCCACCATCGTGATGGCGTCAAAGGGGCAATCCTGCGCGCATTGGGTGCAGGCATGGCATCGCGAGGGTTCCACCACGGCCTGATACGCCCCAGGTCGCCGTTGTCGCAGCAGCCAGGGAACTGCCGCGGCGACGGCGGTCGTGCCGAATAACGCCACCCACAATCCGGCGTGTTGAAAGCGCAACGCGAGCGCCAGCGGGGTCAGATACCAGGCATCCACGGTGAACGCGGGCGCCTTCCAAGCCATCTGGGCGGGCGGGTCCAGCGGGGCCGGGAACAAGAGCGCCGCGGCGGCAAGCCCCACGCTCAGGCTGACAGTGATACGCCAGTTGGGGAAGAGTTTCGCCCGACTGATTCGCATCACGTGCACCGCGAGCCCCACCGCAATCCCCAGGGGCAGGAGCATGTGCAGGAAGAAAACGACAAAGAAGAGGAGGCTCGGCGTCATCCGGTCCGCAACGTACAGCCGGCCCAGCGGCTCGCCGAAAACGGGCAGCGCATCCAGCAAACCCATGGAGCTGACGGCCACCTGTTGCGCCGGTTGGTCCCACACCAGCCAGTAGCCGGTCCACCCGATGAACCAAATCAGCGCAATCAACCCGACGCCGGAAACCCAGGGCAGCCATCGCGCCTCGGTGAACTTGCGGGCCAGGAAAACCCGCCCCGCGTGGATCAGTGCCAGCAGCATGGCGAGGTCGGAACTGTAGCGATGCGCTGCGCGCACCCACCCGCCGAGCGTGCCCCCGCCCATCTCCGCGAGCGAGGAGTAGGCGAATTGCAGGCTCGGGGAGTACCACAGCAGCAAGGCCACGCCTGATCCGATCGCGACGCTCAGGGCGAGATTGGCGGACTGCCCCGGGTGCGCGAGGGGGTTGTTGGCGGCCGGGAGCCAGCTGGCGAAGAACGCATCGACGGCGACGACGAGGCGCTCCAAATTTAGCAAGGCGGCCTCGAAGCGGACGCCGGAAGGAGGGGTGGTAGCGGGGCGGACGGTGCGTTCGGGAGCGGCGACCGCCCGCGCGACGTGCGGCAGTGGCGGTTGCTCGTTCATCACTCGCCTCCCTCCGCGGTGGCGGGGACGAGGGGCGCCGGCGCCGCCTCGGCCGCGAGCGCGGCCAAAGCCTCGCGCAGCCACGAGCGGCGCCGCGGGTCCAAGGTGAACCGATACGCAATCTGCCCGCGCGCATCGATGAGCAGAAACAGGTTGGCGTGCTCGATGACACCCGTGCGCGGGTTTTTGGCATGGGCGAATCCCAGTTGCGTCAGCATGGCGTGCATCGCCTTGGGCTCGCCATTGAGATAACGGAACTCGGTATGGCGAAAACCGTAGCCGGCGGTCACCCGCTCCCGCAGTTCCTCGCTGTCGTCCTCCGGATTAAGCGACAGCGCCACGACGGAAACGCGCTCGCGCGCCCCGGGCGGCAGCGATTCAAGCAACGCCGTGGTTTCGCGCAGGATCTCGGGACAGGTGAGGGAGCACGTGGCGTAGATCCCGGTCGCGAGCACCACGCGCCCGCGCATGTCCTCGAGCGAGAACGCAGTTCCCTTCTGGTCAATGAACCGGAAGGTGGGCGGAGTAAGGTGGACGCGGATACGTTCGCCGGGGAAGGGCAACGGGCG
>JBEENF010000489.1:0-3314 GCA_041192325.1 Verrucomicrobiota bacterium | reverse complement strand
CGGACGCAAGCTCCCTCATCTCGAACATACCGCGTTCGGCACCGTCACGGGCGAGGACGGAAAACCCCTCAAGACGCGCAGCGGGGAGAACATCAGGCTGAAGGAACTGCTGGCGGAGGCGGAGGAGCGCGCCTATGCGCTGGTCAGCGAAAAAAGCGCCGAAATACCCGAAACAGAGCGCCGGCAAATCGCGGCAGTGGTGGGGGTGGGTTCAGTGCAATATGCCGATCTCTCGCAAAACCGCTCCAGCGACTACGTCTTCGCTTGGGAAAAGATGATTTCGCTCGAGGGCAACACCGCCGCCTACCTGCTGTACGCGGTCGCGCGGATCCATTCGATCTTTCGCAAACTTGGCGCGACGCCGGGGGACGCGACGACCGAAACCGCCGCGAGTCCGCTCGAGACGGCCGCGGAACTGGCGCTGGCCCGCAAGCTGGTGAAGTTCGGCGAAGCCGGGCGGCTCGCGACCGACGCGTTGCGCCCGCATTTTCTGTCGCTTTATCTCTACGAACTCGCGGGCGACTTCAGCGCATTTTATAATGCCGACAAGGTGGCGGTGGAAGATGCGGCGGTTCGCGCGAGACGGATCCTCCTCTGCGCCCGCACGCTGCTGGTGCTGGAGACCGGACTCGACTTGCTGGGCTTGCGAACGCTTACGCGCATGTAATCGCGGACGGTGCGCCTCGCCGTCCCGCAAATTCGCTCAAAATTATCCGGTTGTCCCCAGCCATCCGGTCATTTGGCGGGTCCATGCCGCCATGGCTGTCGCCACTAATCTCTTGCCGGTGCCGTGCGGGATACCCAGTTTTCCGGGCATGGCCACGCAGGAAATCTACATCCGAAATGGGACCGAAACAGAGGCCCGCGGACCGTTCACCATCGAGCAAATGAATGACCTCGCCGAAGCCGGGCAGGTGAGCGCCGACACGCTGGTTTACGATGCAACGACCGAGCAATGGATGGCGCTGAATGCCAATGCCGAACTGATGAGCGCGGTGTTTCCGGAAAAGAAGAAACTTTCGCTCAAGGCCAGGGAAATCAAGGCGCTCAATAAGCCCGACGAAAACGCAAAGGCGATTACGGTCAACGACATGCTGGCCGCCGCGGCAGGCAAAACCGAGGACACTAAAGACAAGGCCGATCCCGAGATTGCGATGATGCAGGCGGCAAAGATTGGGATGTACGGCGCGCTAGTCGCGTTAATCGCTGCGGCGGCCGCTGAGATTCTGCCCACGACCGACGCGATCCTCTTCATGGATCCCGCCAAGGTTTTGGCCCACCCGTTGGTCGTCCTCGGGCTGCTGGATGTCTTTCTGGCCGTCATGCTCGGCCTGGGCACTGTTTCCCTGTACCCGTTCGTGCGCTTTCGCGCGGCGCTGGGCTTGGGTTTGATCGGGTTCTTCTTTTACGCGCAGGGACTTTCGACGCCACTGCTCGGGGTGGCAGCGGGGTCGGTCGGCTTGTACTGCTGCACGATTGTGACGGGCGTGGTTCCCGCGGTGATTGCCGCCGCCGCCGGAGTGGGCGGAATGGGCGTGCTCGCCTGGCATCTGCTCACCCACTAAGGAAAGGACCTCGTGGCGCGCCCCGGCTCATCGCCAGCTTCGTCACGGCGACCGGGACAGGTCTGGACCCGGTTGGTCCATATTTATCACAAGGAGATCTGGCAGTCCGCTTTTTTGCGGGACCGCTCCCTGAAGGGATGGACATTTGCGGTGCTGCGGGTGGTTTCGATCACCGCGACCGTTTTCAACGAGACACGGGTCGCGAGTCGCGCGGCCGCGCTCAGTTTCAGTTCGCTGCTTGGCCTTGGACCGCTACTGGCCATCGCCGTGCTGGTGGCCGGATTTGCCTTGGGGAAAAATGAGCCTGACCTGATCGCAAACACCCTGACCCGGATGATCAAGTTCGTCGCCCCGCAAATCCAGCAATATGAGATTCTCACCGAAAGTCCCACCAGCATTGATCCCAAGCTCGTCAACATCATCGACGGGATCATCGCGGCTGCCCAATCCGGTTCCGCCGGGGCGTTCGGCGGCACGGCGCTGCTGCTGATCGTGCTCCTGATGTTCAAGTCGATTGAAGACGCGTTCAACGACATCTGGGGTGTCCGGCAGGGAAGATCCCTTCTCATGCGCGTCGTGTTCTACTGGACGATTCTCACGCTCGGGGCGGTCTTGTTTTTTACCGCGATCGCCTTGTTGAGCGCCAACGCGTTCATGAACGCGTTTGGCGACCTCCTGCCCGGCGGATCGGAGACGCTCAAGTCGCTCAGCTGGGCGCTCAATCTCTTTTCGCTCGTCCTGATCGCGGCGCTGCTGGCCGTCTTTTATCGGATGATCCCGAATACCCGGGTCTTTTGGCGGCCCGCGATGACTGGGGCCCTGGTTGTGAGCGCCTTGCTGATGCTCAACAGTTTCGTGTCGTTCCTGTACGTAAAGCGCGTAGTGCTCGAGAAGAGTCTTTACGGTTCACTGGCCATCCTTCCCGTGCTGATGCTCGGGCTGTACATCTTCTGGTTGTACGTGCTGATTGGCGGGATTGTGAGCTACGCGATTCAGAACGTGCAGTTCCGGAACAGCCAGGCGGCGTGGAGCACCCTCGCCGAGCGTATTCGCGAGCGACTGGCACTCGTGGTGTTTCTGACGATTTGCCGGCGTTTCCGCGAATGCCTGCCCCCCGTCTCGGCCTCGCACCTCAGCATGATGCTCAACGTGCCCGCCCAGTTGCTTAACGAATGTCTCAACCGCCTGGTCCAACTCAACCTCGTTGCCACGTTGCGCTCGGATCCAAATAGCGCGACGACCGATTATCTTTACCAGCCGTCGAAGCCCCTGAACCGCACCACGCTGTTCGATTTCAAAACGCTCGACGACAATCTCGGCGAAGACCTCGTCGGCCATACGATCGACCATATTGATCCCCTCCTCGGCCAGTACGATCTGGCGCTGAAGCGCGTCGGCGAGCAGGAGTTCTTTCAAAAGACCCTGGAGCAACTGCTGGAGGCGCACCCTTTCGACGAGCCCCGCCCTCCACAAGGCGACTGAAAAACGGCCGGTGGTGTAGCGTGAAATGAGCCGCTTTGCGCCGGCTTCCGGCGCGAGGCGGGGTCGGGGGGCGCACCGAGCCCCCAGCGAGGCCGCTTTTCGGTTGAGTCCATCCCCCCGGGCGACGGTCGCGGAATTCGCCCTTGCCACCCGGCGCGAGCGACCTACCGTCCGACGTTTTCGACCCATGATTTCCTGGATCCAGCGCTATTTTCAGCATCACTTCCGGTCTATCTTCGCCGTACTGCTGGGCGTGGTGATCATTGC
>JBEENF010000488.1:0-3323 GCA_041192325.1 Verrucomicrobiota bacterium | reverse complement strand
TATTCGTGTTTTCTTCGCGCGATTCTACTCCGGAAAGCGGAATCCCATTGTCCGTCGCAGTCATCGAGAAGGGTTCGTCGAAGCTGTCGTTTAACGACGATATTCAACCGGTTCTATCGGAGAATTGCTTCCACTGCCACGGACCGGATGCCAGTTCCCGGAAAGGAGACTTGCGACTTGATCGGGCGGAGTACGCGTTTCAGCCGCGCAAAGAAGGCGGGTTTGCCATCGTCAAAGGCGATCCGGACCGCAGCCTGTTGATCCAGCGGATCACTTCGACCAAGGCAGACTATATGATGCCGCCGCCCGAAGGGCATAAGGCGCTTTTGCCCGAACAGATCGCGCTGTTGCGCCGTTGGGTGCAGGAAGGCGCGGAGTACCAGGAGCACTGGGCTTTCGTTAAGCCCGTCCGCGAGACTCCCCCGGCCGCGAAACGGAGCGACTGGGGCCACAACGCCATTGATCGCTTTGTGTTGGCGAATCTCGAGCGGGCGGGTCTGACCGGTTCGCCTGAAGCCGACAAGTATGCTCTGCTTCGCCGCGTCAGTTTCGATGTCACGGGTTTGCCGCCGTCGCCCGCGGAAATCGCGAATTTCTTCAACGACACCACGCCGGGCGCTTATGAAGCCGTGGTCGACCGGCTCCTGGCCAGTCCGCGTTTCGGCGAGCACCGGTCGCGCTACTGGCTCGACGCGGTGCGCTACGGAGACACGAACGGGGAACATGCGGACAACATGCGGATCACGTGGCCGTTTCGGGATTACGTGATCAAGAGCTACAACGAGAACAAGCGCTTCGACCAATTCATCGTTGAGCAGCTCGCGGGCGATTTGCTCCCGCCGACCAACATCGATCAGATTGTGGCCACGCAGTACAACCGTCTGCACACCACGACGAATGAAGGCGGTTCGGTCGTCGAGGAGGTTTACCTCAACAAATTAAAGGACCGCACGCAGACGACGGCGGCGGTTTTCCTCGGGCTCACGATGGGCTGCGCGGCGTGCCACGATCACAAGTTCGATCCCATCACGCAAACCGACTACTACGGGCTCAGCGCATTTTTCAACAATATGCCCGACAGTGTGTATGATGCGAACCAAGCCGCTTCCTATCCGACCCTCGTGGTGCCACCACCGGAGAAACGGGCGGAAGCTGATCGGTGGCTGGCTGCGAAGGCAGCAGTCCAGCACCAGTTGCTCGCCC
The DNA here is from genome assembly GCA_041192325.1 of Verrucomicrobiota bacterium. Classification (GTDB taxonomy): domain Bacteria; phylum Verrucomicrobiota; class Verrucomicrobiia; order Opitutales; family Opitutaceae; genus ER46. Next base: position 2,120 of record JBEENF010000488.1, on the reverse strand, counting down.
GCAAGGACCGCGCCACGGAATTGTTGCAGGTTTGGATTGCAGCGGGCGCTCCCGAAGCGAAATCAGTTTCCGCGGATAAATTGCACGCCTGGTTTCGTCTGGACGAGTCAGACGGCAACATCATCCGCAACAGCGCACCCGGCGCGGATCCGGTCGATTATACCTTGAAAGGCAAAGACCAGAGCTGGGGCGGTTCGACGCGGCCCGTTAAATTTTGGACGGGCTTGCGCTTTGGCGTGCAGACGGCGTTGGAGGCAGAGCGCCTGGGAGATTTTGACCGGCAGGATGCCTTCTCCGTCGGCGGGTGGTTTCTTCCGCGTGAGCGCAGCGGCACCACCGCCGGCTCATTTGTTTCGCGGATGTCGACGGCAGATGGCAATCGGGGCTGGGATCTTTTCTGGCAACCGCCGGGTCAGCGCCGCGCCGCGCCGGAAAAGCCGGCCGTGCGCAAAAGCCAGGCCGAGCGACAGGCGGCTGCGGCCGCGAAAAAGTCGGCGGCAGCGAAAAAGGCTTTGGTCGTGGACGACGAGGAGACGCGGCCGGAACCGCAGGGGGTGCTCGTCGCCAATCTCATTCACAAGGAAAAGGACAACGCGATCACGGTGCGCTCCAAGCGCGCGATCAGCCGAAAAGAATGGGTGCACCTTGCGTTTACATACGACGGTTCAGGCAAGGCAGCCGGCGTGCGCCTTTATATCAACGGCGAACCCCAGGAAGTCGAAGTCGCGAGCGATACCCTCAGCGACACGATTCGAACGACCGCACCGTTTCAGCTCGCGCGGCGGACGGGCGGCAGCGCCTCGCCCGAAACCGGTTTTCAGGATGTGCGGGTTTACGCCCGCTCGTTAAACGCCGACGAAGTTCGCAGCATGAGCCACGGCGACCTCGTGAGCGACATCATCAAGAAGCCCATGGCGAGTTGGTCGGGCGACGAGCGCAAACTGGTGTCGGATTTTTTCTTCGACCATGTTGATCAGCCAGCCATCAAGCTGCGCTCGGAAATTGCGCGAATGGAAACAGAGTTCCAACGGGCCACGGCGGGGGGTATTGCCACGCCGATTTCCTCGGAGCGGGAATCACGGGCCACGGGTTTCGTGCTGAGCCGGGGTTCGTACGACATGATCAAGCAGCGCGTGGACGCCAATGTGCCGGCGGTGCTGCCGCCCCTGCCGCCCAACAGCAACCGCGACCGTCTTGCCTTCGCGCGCTGGCTGGTCTCGCCCGATCATCCCCTCACCGCGCGCGTCATGGTAAACCGGATGTGGCAGGAGCTTTTCGGAGTGGGCCTCGTGGAGACGCCGGAAAATTTTGGCATCGTAGGCGCGCGGCCCAGCAATCGAAAATTGCTCGATTGGCTGGCGGTGGATTTTGAGGAGAGCGGCTGGGACACGAAGCGTTTCTACAAACAAGTGGTGATGTCGGCCACTTACCGGCAGTCGGCCAAAGTGTCGCCGGAATTGCTCGCCAAGGATCCGGTCAACAAGCTGCTCGGGCGCGGCCCCCGGTTCCGCATGGATGCCGAAATGATCCGCGACCAAGCCCTCGCCGCGAGCGGATTGTTGGTCGAGAAAGTGGGCGGTCCCAGCGTACGACCCTATCAGGCGCCGGGCGTTTGGGAGGCGGTGGCGGTGGTCGGTCAGGGCGACACCCGCGAGTATGTGCAGGACAAGGGTGACGCCCTTTACCGTCGCAGTGTTTATACTTTCTGGAAACGCGCGGCCCCCAATCCCGTGCTCGGCACCTTCGACGCGCCGAAACGCGATGTCTGCGCGTTGAAGCGCGATCGCACCAACACGCCTTTGCAGGCGCTCGTGACGGAGAACGCGACCGATTATCTGGAGGCGTCCCGGCATATTGCCGCGCGTGCCCTCCAGACCTCGGACACGGGCCATGAGCAGAAAATCGATTTCATGTCGTTGCTGTTGTTGAACAAGCCAGCGGCGCCAGCCCAGCGCCAGATCCTCCTCCGTTCCCTCGAGCGCTATCGTCAATATTTCGCTGATCCGGCGGATGCCCGCGCCTTCCTCGCGGTGGGCGAAAGCCCAGTGGATGCCTCGCTGCCTCCGACGGAATTTGCCGCGTGGACCCTGCTGGCCAGCCAGCTGATCAACTCCGACCAA
>JBEENF010000487.1:0-3324 GCA_041192325.1 Verrucomicrobiota bacterium | reverse complement strand
CCCTGTGATTTCGTTGAAGCGCTTGGTGTTGGGATACCGGCTGAGCACCGCCTGAAAGTTATCGAACGCTTTGTTGTACTGCTTGCGAATCAGGTAAAGACGAGCAGCCCGATAGAGTGCTTCCGGCGCGTAGATTGAATTTGGATATCGCTTGGCCAAGGCGACGTACCCCCTGGCAGCGCTGCTCGTGCTGCCGTCTTCCTCGGAATTGCGCGCCCGATTCATCGCCTCCAAGGCATTGCGCGCCTCGTTTCCGACCACGCCGGAAAGAGCGCCGCCTTCAACGCTCCAGCCACCTTGTTTCGTCCAAACGAGATCCGCTCGTGCGGTGGCGGTCAAAAATAGGGCGAATCCAAACAGGAATGGAAGGGCAACAGCGGCGCGGACGGGAAGAAGACGCATCGGAAAAGGAATTACCAGCGAATCAGCGCGCTCCCGTAGGTCAAGCCCGCCCCAAACGCGACTAACAGGGTAAGGTCACCGGGCTTGATCCGACCACTCTTGCGCGCCTCGTCGAGCGCGATCGGAATGGAGGCGGCTGAGGTGTTCCCGTAGCGGTCCACGTTAACAAAAAAACGGTCCATGGGGAGTTCGAGATACTGGGAGATCGCTTCGATGATGCGGAGGTTCGCCTGATGGGGAATGACGAGCGAAATCTGATCCGCACGCAGATGATGTTGTTCCAGAATATCACGCGCCGCGTCGTCCATGACTCGAACGGCGAGTTTGAATATTTCCTTACCTTTCATCTTCAGAAAGTGCTGGCCGCCGGAAATCGAATTTGCGCTCGCCGGGAGGTTGCTGCCGCCGCCAGGGATGCAAAGCAGGTCCACGCTTTCGCCGAAGGTGCCCAATCGTGCGCCGATCACGCCCACTTGGGGATTGGTGCTGGGCCCAATCACAGTGGCGCCGGCGCCGTCGCCGAAGAGCACACACGTGGTGCGGTCCTGCCAGTCGATCACCGACGAAAGCTTCTCCGCCCCGATCACCAAGGCATGACGATAGCGGCCCGAGACGACCATGGCGCTAGCCGTATCCAGCGCGTAGAGATAGCCGGAGCACGCTGCGTTCAGATCGAAGCACGCCGCGGATGTGGGGAGGCCCAATTTGTGTTGAATCAAGCATGCCGTCGCTGGCATCGGCATGTCTGGTGTCATGGTTGCCACCACCAGCAGATCAATGTCCGCGGGTTTTAATCCCGCATCTTCGATCGCGCGCCGGCCGGCTTGAACACCCATGTCGGAAGTGGATTCATTCGCGCCGGCGATCCGGCGTTCGCGAATGCCGCTGCGCGAAAAGATCCATTCGTCCGACGTGTCGACCATGCGGGAGAGATCATCGTTCGTCATGATCCGTTCCGGCGCGTAGGAGCCGGTGCCGAGAATCACGGTCGATCGTGGTAGTCCGCCGGATAAAGCGGCGGGGGAGGGGCGGGGGCCCGACGCGGCGCGACGCCTCACAGGAAAGCGGGTTGCGCGAGCAATTCGTTGGCCCGGGCGATGTCGGCCTCGATGTGCTGGTTGATGTCTCCCTTGATCATCTCACTGGCCGCGTGAATCGCGCTTTTGATCGAGCGGCGATTGGACGAGCCGTGTGATTTGATGACGTGACCGTTCAGGCCCAACAGCGGAGCTCCTCCGTAGCGCTCTGGGTTTACCCGCTCTCTAAATGCATTGAACGCCCCTTTGGAAAGCAACGCACCGGTGGCGCGTAGCGGGTTTGCTCCGAGTTCCTCTTTCAGCATCGATTTGAAGAAATTCACAAGCGACTCCCAGCTCTTCAGCATGATATTTCCGACAAACCCGTCGCACAGCACCACGTCCACGTGCTCTTCGAAAACTTGGAAACCCTCGATGGGGCCCTTGTAATTGATCAGGTCGCCGACCCGCCGTAATTGATCGTTCGTCTCAGTGACGAGTGCGTTGCCTTTGCCTTCCTCGGTGCCGATCGTGATGAGGCCGATCCGTGGGCGGGCAACGCCGAGCATCAGTCTGCAATAGTGGCTGCCGAGGATCGCATTGTGAACCAGATGCTCGGGTTTGGCCTCGGGATTCGCGCCCGCGTCGATCAGCACGAAATGGCCGCCTTTGCGGGGGCAAATCGCCGCCAGCGCCGGACGCGCAATACCTTCCATGGTGCGCAGCCGGATCGTTCCGCCCGCCATCAGGGCTCCGGTGTTGCCGCAGCTCACGACGACCTTCGCCGAGCCGTTTTTTACCAACTCAATGGCGCGAACCATCGAGGCATCTTTCTTTTTCTTCAGCGCGTTGAGCGGTTTGTCATCCATGGTGATGACCTGCGACGCGTGATGAATGGAAAAGCGAGGGTTCCTGTTCAGACCGTTCGCTTCAACCAAGGGGCGCAAAACAAACTCATCCCCAACAAGGATGATCGCATTCAGGGCGGGATATTGGTCCAGCGCGAGTTTGACGCCCGCAACGACCTCGGCCGGGCCGAGATCTCCGCCCATGGCGTCAACCGCAATCTGACCGGACCCGGAAGAATTGACCATCGCGGGGATGGCTGGCGGAGAAGGGCGAGGTTAAACCTCGACGTTTAGAACCTGGCGGCCGCGATACATCCCGTTTTTGGGATTCACGCGGTGGGGGCGGAAAAGACTGCCATCGGTCGGATCCTTGGCAAATTCGGGCGCGATGAATGCGTTGGCCGCGCGGCGGTTGGCGCTGCGTCGTTTGGATTGTTTGCGTTTCGGATTGGCCATGGGAGGAAAGTGTGGATGCGCGCATCTGGGTGCAAATGCCCGCGGAGGATGAATTGAAAGGGTCGGAGTTAAGGGTCGCGGTTTGGCGCGTCAAGCGTGGGGTTTTCCTCAAGCGAAAAAGCTGAGCCGGCGCTCCCCCCCAGTCAGAAGGCGCATGGCGATGCTTTTTGGGACGAAAGGGGTTGTTTTAGCGAATTGCCCTGCGATGGCTCACAGATAAAACACCGCGGCGAGCACGGCGGCAAGTCCGAGCCGGTACCACGCGAATACCGCCAAGCCGTGCCGGGTGAGCCAGTGCACCAGAAAGCGCACGCAAATGGCCGCCGTAATGGCGGCGACGATCGCCCCCAAGATGATTTGCGACCAACCAAAGACTTGGATCATCGCTGCGCCCGTCTTGTAGCTCTTAAAGATCGAAGCCGCGCTGAGGGTGACAAACCCCAGCAGAAAGCTGAATTCCGCGGATCGCCGCGGATCCAAGCCGGCGAAATAGCCCCCCACGATGGTCATCATGGAACGGCTGGTGCCTGGCCACATCGCAAAGCATTGCAGACATCCGATCATGGCGGCCGAGCGCGGCGTGAGTTCGGGCGCATCGGCCT
>JBEENF010000486.1:0-3331 GCA_041192325.1 Verrucomicrobiota bacterium | reverse complement strand
CTGAAATTCCTGTCCGCATGCCGCTTGGTGACGCGAACAATCCGCCGTGTTCCGTCGGGCGCGCGAAGCCCCCGAGCCGCAAGCGGAAGCGGCGGAAGCCTGCGCTGAGCGAGGCGAATGGCGGACGTGGGATGTGGCCACCTTCCCTCGGGCTGCACGTATATTGCGCCCGCCTCCCACTCACTTTGGTTCTCGCGCCTTTACGCGCGGCCACCTACCACGAACGCGCTTTCTCCCTCCATGCTTCCCTTTGCCGTCACGATTTTTACGGGCGCTTTTTTGCTGTTCCAAGTGCAGCCGTTGATTGGAAAGTACATTCTGCCGTGGTTCGGCGGCGGTCCCGGCGTCTGGACGGCCTGCCTGCTTTTCTTCCAGTCGCTGCTGCTGGGGGGCTACGCCTACGCGCACTTTTCCACCAAATACCTGAAACCGCGGGCGCAGGCGGGACTGCACTTGTTGCTGCTCGCGGCCTCGCTGGCGTTGCTCCCCATTACGCCAGGCGACGGCTGGAAGGATCATATTTCGGGCCCTCCGGTGTGGCACATCGTGTTATTACTCTCGGCCACGATCGGGCTGCCGTATTTCGTGCTCTCCTCCACCGGGCCGCTCATGCAGCGCTGGTTCACCGAGACAAATCCCGGGGTCTCGCCCTATCGGCTGTATGCGCTTTCGAACATCGGCTCGTTGCTCGCTCTCCTCAGTTACCCGTTTTTTTTCGAGGTAAGATTTACCCGGCGCGAACAGGCGGTGTTCTGGTCCGTGGGGCTGGTGCTTTTTGCGGCGTTCTGCGGCTATTGCGCCTGGCAGATCTGGCGCCGCGGCAACCCGGCTTCGCGACCGGCCCCTGAAACGCCGACCGATGCCGCGCCCGAAGCAGCGGTGGCAACCGCGGTGGCCGATCGCATGCTCTGGCTCGGTCTGCCCGCGATCGCGTCACTGCTGTTGCTCGCCACCACCAACAAGCTCTGCCAGGAGGTGGCGGTCATTCCGTTTCTCTGGATCCTGCCGCTCAGCCTGTATCTGCTGAGCTTCATCATCTGTTTCGACCACGCGCGCTGGTATGTTCGCAGTGTTTGGGTCGGCCTGGTGGTCATGGGATCGGCGTTCGCGGCGCAACTGCTGGCGGCCGGTAACGACGCGCCCATGTCGTTCCAGATTGTGGGCTACAATGTGACGTTGTTTGCCGCGTGCATGGTTTGTCACGGCGAACTGTTTCGGCTGCGCCCCCCGCCACGCGGGCTTACTTCCTATTATCTGCTGATCTCGGCGGGTGGCGCCCTGGGTGGCTTTTTGGTGGCCGTCGTCGCTCCCGCCCTCCTGCACGATTATCGTGAACTGCAGGCCGGCTTGTGGATGTTGAGCTATTTGCTCGGCGCCTTGTGCCTGCGGCAGCAAAGCCGCGAACTGGCCCTGGGCGCCGGGGTGGGAGCCATGCTGGCGACCATCGCGGTTCCCGTGCTGCATTCGTGGTTCAACGACGGCCTGGAGATTGGCGAAGAGTTGCTCACTTTCTACACCGACAACGGGCTGTATCTCGCGAGCGGATTGATTCTCTTTGTCGTGTGCGTGGTCGACCTGCGCACCCGTCGCGTGCTGGCCGAGTGGAAGCCGCGCATGGGTGGCTTTGTGATGTTGCTGTGTTTTGTGCTGGGCGCGATTTTCTTTCTCGAATCGCGCGACCGCCACGATGTACCGCTCCTGAGCGCCTCGCGAAATTTCTATGGAACGCTGAAGGTCTTCAACTATTCGGCGGACGAACCGGAACGGAACTACCACCTGTTGCTGCACGGCGCGACCACGCACGGAATGCAATTTGTGTCGGAGGAGCGCGCGATGTGGCACACGACCTACTACGGCGAGAAGAGCGGCGTGGGCCTGGCGCTGGCGCAGTTGCAGGAGCCCGGGCGCCGCGTGGGACTCGTGGGCCTGGGGACCGGCACGCTTGCCTCGTATGGCCGGCCCGGGGATTACCTCCGCATCTACGAAATCAATCCCGCCGTCGAGCAGCTCGCGCGCACCCAGTTCACTTATCTTGAGCGCTGTCCGGCGAAGGTGGAGGTGGTGATGGGGGACGCGCGCTTGAGCATGGAGCAGGAGCTCGCCGCGGGACAGGCGCAACGCTTCGACCTACTCGCCCTCGACGCGTTTAGCAGCGACGCCATTCCCGTGCACCTGCTGACGAAGGAAGCGTTCGAGATCTATCTTCGTCAGTTGAAACCGGACGGGGTGCTGGCCGTCCACGTTTCGAATCGTTACCTCAACCTTACTCCTGTCGTCGCCAATCTGGCGGCCCACTTCAATCTGGAGATGGCGACCATTGCGGAAGACAACACGGAGGATTGGTGGGTGTATCGCACGACGTGGATCCTCGTGACGCGGAACAAAGCGTTCTTGGAGGCCGAGGCGATTCGAGACGCGACAGAGTCCCCCGCTGACACCACCCCCGCGATGCGCGGCTTGTGGACGGATGACCACGCGAGCTTGTACGAGATCCTGAAATAGCGGCGTGGACCGGCGCTGCGTTCTGTCGCTTGACGGCGTGCTCCCCGCGCTTTCCAGTCGCGGCCCTCACCAACCCCCGGCCCTCTCCACCCCTGAACCCGATGAAACGAAGAGACTTTATCCAACACTCGCTGGCGGCGGGAGCCGCGGCGCTGGCTCCGGCCGCCCTGACCGCGGCGGCGGCGGGACAGGTGAAGGGCAGCGGAATGCACGTGGCGACCTTTCGTTTCGACGTGACCCCGCCGAAAGGCCACTCGCTTTGCGGTGGGTGGATCAAGCCCGTGATGGATTACGACGATCCCCTCGAAGCGATCGGTTACGTTTTGCTCGGCGCGGGCCAGCCCATCGTTTTTTGCGTCGTCGACTGGACGGGCATCCTGAATGAGGCCCATGTCAAATGGCGTACGGTCCTCGCCGAAGCTGCGGGCACAACGCCGGACCGGGTTGCGGTACATTGCGTGCATCAACACAATGCGCCGATGGTGTGTTTCGACGCCGAGCGCCTGATCGCGCAGCAAGCCGATCTGCCTCACGTCTTTGAAGTGGATTTTCACCGGCGATGCCTGGATCGCGCTCGCGAGGCGGTGGTCGCCGCACTGCGCCAAGCCCGGCCGATCACGCACGTCGCTTTCGGCCTGGCTCCCGTCGCGCGGGTTGCGTCCAACCGACGGGTGGCGCGCAATGCCGAAGGCCGGGTAACCGCGATGCGCGGCAGCAGCGCGAAGGATCCGGCGCTCATTGCGCTGCCCGAAGGATTGATCGACCCCACGTTGCGCACGATCGCGTGGTATGATCGGGGCACGAAGGTTCTCGCCACGCACTTCTACGC
>JBEENF010000485.1:0-3345 GCA_041192325.1 Verrucomicrobiota bacterium | reverse complement strand
ACCGCGTCCCGGCGGAAGATAAAGGGTGCCGGAGAGCATGACACCGTCGGCGCGCCGGTACGCGATCAACTCTTTCTTGACGTCGTTAAACTGAGGATACGGGTTGGTAAAACGAGTGATGGGCGTAAGCGCCGAAGCGTCGTTCGCGCCAGCCAGGCGACGGCGGAACAGGTTTGGCGGCTCCTGCTCGGATTCCCGCTGCGTCAACGCCACCGTTCGCGCCTCATCCAGAAACGCGACGAAGCTTTCGTAATAAGGGGCCTGTGAGCGCCACAGCCGCCGGCTCTGTTTTGTGGTCAAATCAAACTCGTCCAGGAAAGGACGGTCGCCCTCGGGCGACGCGCCCGCTCCGTCGAGGTAGATCTTGCGCTTGTCGGCGCTCAATAGCAGCACGGAACGGCCGTAAGCATTGCGAGTGGTGACGGGAGATCCGGGGTTCGCATAGCGGTCCTCCGAAGAGCGATCGAACAGGAGAGTCGCCCCAGCCTCAGGCCGCGCGGGCGCAACGAACCAGGTCCGCTGCCGGCGGGTTTTCCACCACAATTCCGTTACGACCGCATGCTCATCGTCGCCCCAGGTGATCCCACTCACCCGATAGCCAAATTTCGGGCCGGCCACGGAAGGTCCGGTAAATGGAGCGGCCTGGGTGAACCAAGCATCGCGCCACACCGTCTCCCGCCCCGCATCGCCGTCATCCAACGCCTCCAGCCAGCTCAAGGTCGCCGGCGCGTCGGCGCGCCACGTGACTTGGCGGGGCCCCGTCCGAACCGACCCGTTGGCTATGGGAATGTTTTCCGCCAAAGGCAGCTCTGCCATGGTGTGGATCAGCTTGCCGGCGCGGTCGTGCACCGTGATCCGGGCCGGAAAGCGGTCGACTGGCACGAAGTAGGAATACGGCCGGGTCCAGGTCGTCACCAATATGTAGTTGCCGTCCGGTGACGGAGCTAACTCGCCCAAAAGCCCGCGTATCCCCAACGGCGTCACGCGCCCGTCGAGCGCCACAAGGGCAAGATCCGCCCGGGCGTAGAATTCAAACAGGGATTCGTCATGCGCATTCGCCAGCAGATCCGGATAAGTACGTGCCGGGCGCTTGCCCCCGAGATTCTCCTGAACCACTGGTCCAGCGGGCGCAGCCGGCGCGAGGGGTGGCGCGCCGCGGTTATCGGGAATGAAGGAGGCAACAATCGTCTTATCGTCCACCCACGCCGGCGCCGTCATCAATCCATTGAGGGCCCGGCTCGAGAGGCGGTGCGCGGAGGCCGATGTCACTTCCACCAGCCACAATTCCTGTCCTCGGGCATGCGTGAGAGTCACCACGATGTGCCGGCCATCACGTGACCAGGCGGGGTTGGTGAGGCGCCCGCCACGAGGGAAGCCGCTGACCCGCCGCCCGGGCTCGTCGGTGAGACGCTTAAGCACGAGGGCCGTGTAATACAGCTCGCGACTGGGGCCGTTGGTCGCGGGGTTGAGCCGCAACCCGGCCAACCGTAGCTCCGGCTCCGCCAATTCCGCCACCGGCGGCCACGACGAGCGCTCGAGCAACAGCAGGTGCTGTTTGTCGGGACTCACGCTCACGAGCGGAGTCAGCGGCGCTTCCACGATCGCGGTCAATGCTGCGCTGGGGAGGCGATAGGTGGGGTCATCCTGGGCCGGCAGTGTCGACCAAAGCAGGCAGGCCGAAATCGCGCCGCCGGTTCGAAACGGGGTGAGTCGAAACATTCGGGCAAGCTGCGCGCGGTGAAGGGCGTTGGCAATTTGGAAGCGCGACCGTCCGACAGTTTGACTCGCGAACACGATCGCAACCATCAGGTTCAAATCGACTACCGGACCGGACCGAATGATCCGCTGGTGCGAGCCACGGCCTTTACCGCTTCGGTACGCCCGGCTGCCACTCCGCGATCAGGCGCTGCGCAGGCGCGAAGTCAGGTGACTTGCGGCGGACTTCACTTACGAGGTCGATTGCCGCTGCCTTGCCTCCGTCGTTATAAAAAGTTCGCGCCAATTCGAGTAACTTCACCGAACGCGCGGCATCGCCATTGAGGTAAAGCCGGGCAGCCGCCAGCATCTCAGCGAACTGCGCTGTGCCATGGCCAATTTTCACCTGCGCCAGTCGGAGGTCCCCGTCCTTGGAGGCAACCCACTCCGGCGCCGGCCGGCTCTCGCGCAATTCTCCAATGAGTTCGCCCGCCTCTTTCCAGTTTCTCTGTTGGAGGAGCGCATCGAGCTGAAGGAAGAAGGGTTTCTCGATCCACTGACGGCGGGCGTTGGTGGCGCCTGCCGTCGTCGCAGCCAGCGCCGCTTGTCGCGTCGCGAGTTCGCCTTCAATTTCGGTGAGTTGCTGCTGCATCCAAGCGCTGGCGGGAAATGCAGTCGTGGCCAGCAGAGCAATGGCCCGCGCGGTTTCGAGGCGATCGGCCAAGCGCAAAGCAGTAATCGTCTGCCGGTACAGTTTAATTGGCCACGGCCGCGCGCGAAAATACTCGACCAGGGACTGCTGGGCGGCATCGACCGGAGCAGACGTGGCATCCACGACTCGGACCAGCCAGTCGCGCCATGCCTCGCTTATCGCCGCGTCCCGCCCCTTGGCCACCACGATGCGGGGAATAATCGCGCCCGCCATGGCCCAACTGCCGCGCTGCAGGTGGACCTGCGTTAACATGACTTGGTAAGGTTGCGACGGATACCCGCGTTCCGCGGCCGCCGCCACGCATCTTTCCATCAGGCCAAGCTCGCCAATCTCTGCGAGGGGCTCGGCGATTAACTGCAGATTGGCCGGCGTTCCGCCAAAGCGGAACAGATAGTGGTCGAACGCCTTTTGCGCCGCCTCGTGCTGACCCGCCATCGCGCGCTGCACGACACCATACACGGCGGGAGCCGGGAATGCAGGGGAAAGGCGCTGCAACTCCAGCAGCGCCTGCTCCATGGCGTCGAATTGCTTTGCTTCGCGGAACGCCCGCACCTGCAGCCGGGCAATAAGGGCAAGATTCGCGCCGGGCTTCGTCCGCCAGTCACGGAGGAAAGCCAGGGCTTCATCGCAGCGACCGAGGGCGATCAACGCCATCACCCGTTGCTCCCCGGCGGTGTCTTCCGGCGCGCCCTCGACGGCCAGCGCCAGCGCTGCGGGTTTGAGGTCTGCCGCCATGAGCGCGCCGAACTGCCGGGTTTGGAGCCAGCGCTTGTCGCGCACGTCCCCGTCGTCGGTCAAGCGATCGCGAAAGCGCGCGCTCACCTGCGCCACCAGGCCGTAATCCTCTCCCTGTTCCGCGAGTTCAAAAAGCGTTTGGAGATAAGCGCGTCCCGGGTACTCGTCGGTCAGACCCTCCTGCAAGACCGCGAGGCCGAGCG
>JBEENF010000484.1:0-3353 GCA_041192325.1 Verrucomicrobiota bacterium | reverse complement strand
CTACGATCGGCGCCTCGACGCCCGCGAGTGGTTCCGCCACGACGTTTACGATTCCCGTTACCTTTAGCGGCCCGACGGGCGGCACGGTGCAGTTGAACCTCAACGCCACGGGCACGGGCATCGCGGATGTCGCCAGCAATGCGCTGGTCAGTGGCGCGACCGGTCCCGTGTTCACCATCCCGAGTTTGGACATGACGGCGCCCACGGTTTCAAGCTTCACCGCAGGAACGGCGAGCGGCGCCACCGTGAACTTCACAATTGTCTTCAGCGAAGCGGTGACCGGCGTGAATGCCGGGGCGAGCGGTGACTTCACCGCGGTCACGAGTGCCGGAGTGACGGCTACGATCGGCGCCTCGACGCCCGCGAGTGGTTCCGCCACGACGTTTACGATTCCCGTTACCTTTAGCGGCCCGACGGGCGGCACGGTGCAGTTGAACCTCAATGCTTCGGGCACGGGGATCGCGGACGTGGCGGGCAATGCGCTCGTGGTCGGCGCCACCGGTCCGACGTTTACGATACCAGCGTCCGGTCTGCCTGCCCTCACGAGCGCAACGACCGCTGCCGTTACCGTGGCCTCCCCGTTTAGCTACACTGCAAACTGGTCCAATTCGCCGACGGCCTACGCGGTGACCACCACGTTGCCTTCGTGGCTGACCTTCGACGCCACGACGCGGCGTCTCAGCGGGACGCCGACGGCGACCGGTTCCGTGGCCGTGGGCCTTAGCGCCACGAATGCGACGGGGACGGGCACGGCCACCCTGACGATTTCCGTCAATGCGGCGCCGCCGCCCCCTTCGGCGCCGCCGCCGCCGCCGAAGTCCAGCCAGACCATTGTGCTGCTGCCGACGGGCGACCTGTATCCCGATCGTTCCTACACGCTGCGGACGACCACGACTTCCGGCCTGCCGGTCACGCTGTTCCTCATCGCTGGGGAGGCGTCGCTGGCGGGCAATGTTCTGATCACCACGGAGCCGGGCCCGGTCGCCGTGCTCGCGAGCGTGGCTGGCAACGATCAATATAACCCGGCTTCCACGACCTTCACGCTGAACGTGAAAAATACTCGCACGCAGACCGTGGAGTTTGTGGCGCCGGTCAGCGCCGTCATCGTCGGTCAGCCCATTACGCTCGCGGCCTCGGCCAGTTCGGGCCTGCCGATCACGTTTTCGGTGCTCGCGGGCAACGCCACGATCAACGGCAGTGTGCTTACGGCGAAGAGCACGGCAACGATCATCGTTCGCGCGAGCCAGCCCGGGAATGTTGAGTATGCGGGCGCGGCGAAGGACATCCTGGTCACGCCGCAAAAGGCGGCGCAGTCGATCACGATGACCCCGCTAACCGACAAGCTCGTCACGAGCGGCAGTATTACGCTGAGCGCGACGACCGGTTCCGGTTTGCCCATCACCTACACGCTCGTGAGCGGCCCCGCCACGCTGAGCGGCAACGTCCTCACCCTCACCGGCGGTTCCGGCCGTGTCGTCATTCGAGCCAGCCAGTCCGGTAACGACAGTTATCTGGCCGCCAACGACATCACGTTGAGCTTCCTGGTGCGCGCGATTGGTCAGCAGACGTACTTCGGCAAGCTGGGCTCGGACGACTTCGCCGCCGCGTTCTCCGCGGATAACACGACCGGTATCCTGATTGCCCGGATGGCTGGTTCAGGTGAGGCGTTGATCGTGCGGTTCCGGCCGAATCCGGACGGCGCTTTCGCGGCCTACGCCACCAGCCTAAGTCCCACCGTTCGGATCAGCGGCAGCGACGATACTCCGGCGGTTGCCGCGGCGGTCGAGCCCCGCACCTTCACCGGTCGGGTCCTCGACGGTGTGATCACCGGCTCCGTGCCGGAACTCGGGGTATCGTTCACGGCCAATGTCCAACCGGCCACCGGTTCGACGGCCACGGTTTCCGGCGCTTACACCGCCAGCTCGGTGGGGTCGGCCACGAGCAACACTTATCTGGTCGTCGGTCCCAATGGCCAGGTTTACGCTGTGTCGGTCAGTCCGACGGCGGTGGTGTCGGGAATGGGAACGATCAACGCCAATGGAGCCTTCAGCATCCAGGCTTCTCCAGCGGGGTTGATTAGCGGCGACGTCAGCCCTGATGGCAGCCTGACGGGGACCGTTCGCACCGGAGCCACCACGGCGGCAATGGCCGGGCTCAGCGCCTCGACGGTTCCCACGGAACGCTTCGTCAATGTTTCTTCCCGGGCTCGCGTGCTGGCGGGCGATGGCAGCAGGGCGTTCATCGCGGGCTTCGTGATAAATGGTACGACCGAGAAGCAGGTGCTGGTGCGCGGCGTGGGTCCGGGTCTAACCGCTTACAATGTGACCGACGCGATGCCGAATCCGCGCCTCGAGATCCGCGACGGCGCGGGAGTGCTCGTCGCGCAGAACGACGATTGGGGCAACGAGAGCGCCACGGCCGCGGCCATCGCCAAGGTCGGCGCGTTTGCGCTCGGTGCGAACAGTCGGGACGCGGCCCTCCTGCTCAACCTCAAACCGGGTTCCTACACGGCGCAGCTCGTGGCGAACGGCGCAAACGGCAGTGCGCTCATCGAGGTGTATGATGTGAACAACGCGACCGAACTCGTGGCGCAGCCGCTCATCAACCTCTCGGCCCGATCCTACGTGGACGCCGGTCCGGAAGGGATGCTCACGGCGGGCTTCGTGATCCGGGGCAATGCGCCAAAACGCGTGCTCATCCGCGGAGTGGGTCCCTCCCCGTCCGCCTACCGGGTGCCGAACGCGTTGTCCAACCCGACGCTCCGGTTGTTCGCCGCCGACGGCACGGTCATGGCCCAGAACGATGATTGGGGCACTCCCCAACCGATCAATGCTTCGCAGGCCGCCGCCGCAGCCAATGAAGTCAGCGCGGCATCCCAAGCGGGTGGCGCCTTCGCCCTGCCTTCCGGCAGCGCGGACGCGGCGATTGTCATCACCCTGATGCCGGGCGCCTACACCGCGAGCGTGTCCGGGGCAGGCAATGCCACCGGCGCGGCGCTGGTGGAGGTGTACGAAATTCCGAACCAGTGATCACCGGCGCGAAGAAACCCGGGGTGGCAAAAATCCCCGGGCTCCCTTGGCGGTGGATCTGATCGAGCGGGGACGAACGAACGAATCCCGGGTGGGCCTTTGGCGCACTCGGGATTTTTCTTTCCTAGGGCGCGGCAGGCCACCAGCGGTACAAGAAAAAGTACACCAGCACCCCCGTCACGCTGACGTAATACCAACTGGGAAAAGTCCACCGCGCCCACGCGCGGTGACGGTCATATTGGCCCTGCAACGCGAGGAGAAAGGTTCGGGGCACAAGGAAGGCGATGCTGACCGCCAGCAGGATGTGCGAGATGAGCATCGTGT
>JBEENF010000483.1:0-3355 GCA_041192325.1 Verrucomicrobiota bacterium | reverse complement strand
GCGCGCACCCGGGCCTCCACCACGACCTCAGCCGCTGGGTCGGCTCTCCAGCCGGCCCGGAACGCGCCCATCGCGGTGGTGGAATCGTCGAGAATCCTGAGCGTGCCGTCCGAGCCACTGACAGTCGCGCCCGCGCCGACGAGCTGCCAGCCCTGCGTCTGCGGAGCCGATTTACCATCATAATGGACGAGCCAGTTAATATCGTCATCGGCCGCGAGCGCAGGGCCCGCGAAAAGCAATCCCACCCCGAGGATGCCCGCACCCCGGCGCGCACAAAACGGAGCCCGGTTGGGAGACAAATTCTCTGGCAAACGGATGAAGGAAGATTTCATTTTTTGAGCGTGAGGTCGGCGAGATAGATGGCGGTGAAGGCCTTGCCGTCAGCGCCTTTTTCGTGAGTGGAATACCACGCCACCAACGCTCGCCCGTCGCCGTATTCGACGAACCCCGGATACGAATTGTCCCCGGCGCTGGGCAACTCGGCGAAAGCAGTGAGTTGGGATCCGTCCAGCCACATCAACTGGGTCCGCGGACCTGGCGGCGTGGTGCGTCGCCCGCCGACCACGAGGCGCTCGCCCCAGTGCGCGAGCACGGGCCCGCCAATATAGCCGGGCAGGTTCCGGCGCGTCCAATCGCGATACGGGGGCCGCGAATGGGAGAGAACGGCAAAATCCGGGCCCGCGCGGCTCACGCCGATCAACTTCCCGTCCGGTTCGATCCGCAACGCCGTCTCATTGCCGAGGGTCTCCTGAATCAAGGAAACAAAACGCCAGCGTAGCCCGTCATCGCTCTCGAGCAACGCCGCTTCCATCGTGGCCCGGTCTTCACCCGGGCGCTGTTCCTTCCATCGTCGCGCGCAAAGGTAAGCTTTGCCGCCATGCGCCGCCGCCCGCCAGATATAGTGGCCGTACGTGCCCTCGAGCGCCTGCGCGCTTGACCAGGTGGAGCCATCCGCCGTCCACGTCGCGTATCCGAAGTGCGCGTTCCAATCTGTGCCCCGCTTCCCTTCTTTGCCCACGTGGGCCGTGCCGGTATAGATAAAGAGCTTGTCGCCGAAAATCAGGAAATGCGGGTCGCGGGTGTCACGTTCGACGACGGAAAAGCGGTGTTCCTGACGCCAGGTTTTTGCGTCGGAGCTGGAGAGCACGACGACCGAAGCGGTGGGGAAAACACCGTGGCCATCGGGACAACTGCGAAACGTCAGCCAGAACTTCCCCCGCCAGCGGATGAGGTCCGTAAATGCGTTGTGCTCTCCGTTGTGAAAGGCGCGCCGGATATTTTCGACCTGCACGGCGGGAGCTCCCGCGGCTATGGATGCCGGCGCCCCGCCGCCCGCCACGATTGCAATCAAGAGCGAAACGACGACTCTAAAGCGGGACACAAGGACAGGGGTTTTCATCCGGGAATAGTTTTAAGATGCCGTCCAGAGGGGCATATCGGGGTGGCACACCGCAGAAAGCGCCTGACGGCCAGAGGCCGCAGATTCTGTCCACGTGGACAGAATTCGACGGACCACGTTTTGCGTGGAGCGGGGAACCATCCGTGGCAGCAGTTGGCCACTGGCCTGGCCGCCCATGGCGCCGGGCGACCGGGGGCGTTTCCGGAAGGCCCGTCTGGCGATGGCGCAGTTCCGAAACACCGCCCCGCTCTGGCGCGACGCTGAGTATTCATGCGCGAGAGTGGAAGGCGGAGGTTGGCCGCGATTAGAACGAACCCTTGATGCCGACGTCGAAGGTGGCGCCACCGTAGTTGCGCGGCTGGTACATCGCGGAGTACGCCGGCGAAAGGGAACCGTAGCGCAGGAAGTCCACGCGTTCGTCCATGGCGTTGCGGGCATTGAGGAACAGTGAGGTGCCCCGGCGAAGCTGGTAGGAGATATTCAGATCGAGGATCGTGCGGCCCTTGATTATAATGCGACCATCCGGTCCCTGCACGGGAGCAGGGCCGCTATCAACATCCGCGCGGCTGTGCCACTTCGCCATGACAATGAAGCCCGCCTTCGTGAAGGTTACCCCGTAATTGATCGCGCGGGGCAGGAACCCGCTGAAATCAGCCTCCCGGTCCCCCTTCGGGTTAATCTTCGTGTAGTTGGCAAACACTTTGAAGGGTTTGCCCCACGAACCGAGGATGTGCAGCGACTGGTTGGCGCTTAGTTCCAAGCCGGAAACCGTGGAGGCGCCGGTGTTGATGGTGCTGTTCACCTGCCAGCCGACATAGCTGGGATCCACTCCCAGCTCTTCCAGATCCGCCGCAGTGGCGATCTTGGCGAAGGTGCCGAAGAAACCCTTGATTTGCTTGTGAAAGCCGCTGACCCCAAAGAGGCCGCCGCTGTCGGTGTAATACTCGAACGTCAGATCGTAATTGTCCGCCGTCCACGGACGCAGGCCCGTGTTCCGCACGGTCAGATTGCCCTGCACCGCGCGGGGATCCGGCTCCGCGCCCAAGTCGTTCTCGTTGATTACGGTATTCGGTATGATGTTCGCATAATCAGGCCGACCATAGGTCGAGGCATAGGCCGCCCGGACCACCATGTTTTCCTTGAGGTTATACGTGAAATGAATGCTCGGATAGAAGCCATCATAAGACCGATTGGCCCCAAAACCCCGCTCGATAAAGGTCAGGTTTAACTGTTCCCGCGACCCCACGGCCCCGGCTTCGGCTTTGCGAATGCGCGCGCCGGTCGCCGTCCGGGCAAAAGTGCCATTGGGATTGCGCGCCCAAACGGCGTTGGGATCGTTCAGCACGCCCCGGCCATAGGTCGTGGTGCGCTCATAGCGCACTCCGGTTAGAACATTCAAACGATTGTTGAACAGCCGCGCTTCGCCTTGGACATAAAGCGCATCCACGCCTTCCTCGAAATATTGGGAATTGGTGCGCCGGCCTTGCTCCATCGACACGGCTTGGGCTTCAGTGGTCGTGAAGAGCGCCGAATTACGCTGGTAAGCCTGGTAAGCCAGATGGGGCGATGAGTAGGGAACACCCTTTCCTTCCGGCGGATTCCGTTCGATGCCGGTGATCAACGGCTCTTTGATGTTGCCGTAGATGACAGCTTTGAAGGTCGAGGCGGAGAGATCGCCGTTCACTCCATTATAGGTATAGTTGCGGGTATAATTTTGCAGGTCGCGGGCGGTTTCCCGGCCGGCCCACCCCAATTGGACTGAGGTGGGGAAAGGCAGAAAATCGAGCCGGCGTTTCACGTTCAGGTGACCCGCTCGCATCGTTTCGATCAAATCACGCCGTCCGCCGGAAACGCCCGTGATGTTATAATTATTCACGTCGTAGATGTCGAACGCCGTGTTGGTGTTGGTGAACACCTGCGCCCGGCCCGGACCGATTTCATTGATGTCGAGAAAGC
>JBEENF010000482.1:0-3376 GCA_041192325.1 Verrucomicrobiota bacterium | reverse complement strand
GGAGGTGGGCGCCGTCTATGCGCAGGACCAAATCGAATTCAATCCGCAGTGGCAGGCGGTCGCGGGGCTGCGCTTTGACGCGTTTTCGCTGCAATATACGAACCAGCGCACGGGCGAGTACCTCGGCCGGCGCGACAATCTGATTTCGCCCCGCGCGGGACTGATCTTCAAGCCACGGCCCACCATGTCGGTCTACGCGAGTTACAGCGTGTCGTATCTGCCGAGTTCCGGCGACCAGTTCTCCTCGCTCACGACGGTGACCCAACAGGTGAAGCCGGAGAAATTCACCAATTTCGAAGTGGGCGCCAAGTTCGACCTGCAGCGGGATGTGTTCCTGACCACGGCGGTTTATCAACTCGACCGCACCAACACGCGCGCCACGGATCCGAACGATGCGACGCGCATTGTCCAGACTGGCAGCCAGCGCTCGCAAGGAGCGGAGATCGGCCTGAACGGAACGATCACGAAGCTTTGGACGGCGGCGGCAGGCTACGCGTATCAGGATGCTTACATCAGTAGCGCCACCGCGGCGGCACGGGCCGGCGCGAGGGTGGCGCAGGTGCCGAAGCACAGTTTTTCGCTGTGGAACAAGTGTCAGATCGCGCCGCGGTTGAGCGCCGGCCTGGGGCTAATCCACCGCGGCGACGTGTTCGCGGCCATCGACAACACGGTCACGCTCCCGGCCTTCACGCGGGTCGACGCGGCGCTGTACTACACTTTCAGCAGCCAGTGGCGGGCGCAGGTGAACGTCGAGAACCTGCTGGACCGGCGCTACACGCTGAACGCTGACAGCAACACGAATCTTTCCCCCGGATCTCCACGGTCCGTCCGCGTGGGCTTCAGCACGCGATTCTGAGTCGCGGGGCATCGGCACCCCGCGCTGGCGTTCGCGCGCAGGGGAAAGAGAGTGCCCGGCCCGTTGAAATCTGAGCGCCACGGTTAGTGACCGCGGAGATTGCGGCGACGCGCGCGATGGATTGGCTGGCGGTATGGCGCGCGTGCTCGTGTTTCTCCAGTTCCTGACCATCGGGCTTCTGCTGTGGCCGCCGGCCGTGGCGGGAAGTCCTTGGCTCGCGGCTTCTATTGCTGTCGTCGGGTTCCTGGTGCTCGGCTGGACGCTCACCGCAAACCGGCCGGGAAACTTTCGGGTGCGTCCGGAGCCGAAAGCCGGCGCGAGCCTGGCGACCACCGGGCCGTATCGGTGGGTGCGGCATCCGATGTACCTGGCGTCCCTGATTCTGATGGCGGGGGCCGTCTGGTGGGGGCCGATGGCGTGGAAGGCGCCCGTCTGGCTGATCCTGGCGGCAGTGCTGATCGCGAAAGCGCGGCGGGAGGAGCGCGGACTGCTGACGCAGTTTCCTGAATACGCCGACTATCGCAGCCGCCGGCGGTTTTTGATTCCCGGAATTTGGTAGCAGGCGGTGGCGCGGGATCCGCCGTCGCGGTGCTCGAGACGGGGGATGCCATCCTCGTGCAGACTTGCCAGAGCAACGGCCTTACGTTGTGCCTCCGCTACAATACCAGCGGGTGGGCTCCGGGCGAGTAATCCTCCCGTGGGGTCGTCCAGACGCCCGGGTAAAATTCGGTGTGGCGTGCGGCTTGATACTCTCCGGCGGGACCCACCGACACCGGGCTTGCCACGGGCGGCTGAGTTCGAGGATAAAGATAAACATCTTTGGGGAAACGAACATTCCGAAGGTGAGTTAACTCAACGAAAGATATCCCAACATGGGCGACAGATCTCCGAAATCCGTACAGAAAAAAGCTACGCAAAAGCAGTCGAAGTCCAGTGTATCGAGCCAGAAAAAGCAGGCGCTGATCACTTCGCAGCAGGCAACGAAGGCGAAGGCCGCAGCGAATAAGAAGAAGTAACTTCCCCTCTTCCGGGGCGCTTGGTTCACCTGGGCGCCCCCGCTAATTGGCCGGTAATGAGGATGCAAAAATCCCATCACCGGCCTTTTTTGTGTTTCGGAAACACCGTGGCAAACGAGGTTCGTGCCTGGAGCGGGGGAATGGCCTCGTGTTTGCCTGAAGAGGCGCGTTGATTGCCAAGATGCCCCCTGACGCTGACGCGGAGTTCGATCATAAGGTTCTGGAAATGATCGAGCACAGTCCGGTGGGAGCCGTGCCCCGCACCCCCGCCTATCAGGATGCGCTCGGGCGCCTTCGAGCGGCCCGCCAGGTGTACCCCGATGCGGATCACGTCGATGGTTTTGTCACGGCGCGCTCGTTGACGGCACGCCCCACCTTTTACGCGAGCAACCTCGACTCCCTCATTGCGGGGGCGATCGACCCCGATGCGCTCGAGTCCAACGCGAGCATCTTCGATCGGTATGTGGCCTCCCTGCCGGCGGGAGCGCGCGCGAAAGCGGAGGCGTGCCGACTCATGGTGGCCGGCCGCCCGGCGCACCATCGCAAGCACAACGGGGTGTTGCTGCACGACCCGGTGCACACGCTGGTGCTGGTGCCGGGCGCGGGCGCGCACCCGGGCATTCCGGGAAATTATCTGCATGGTTCGCTGCTGCAATTGGTCGGATCTCCAGGCGGCGGCGGTTGGGCGATTCACCTGCACGATCGCGATGACGGCGCGTCCCGCTGGGAAACACCCAGCTTGCAGACCGCGCTCGAGAAGCTCCAGGAAGTCGTTGGTTCCGCACCGTTCCATCTCAGCGAACTCGCGGACCTCGGTTTTCACGCGACCTGAGCGGGCCGCGTTCATCGCCCGTTTTAACTCCGGGTGGGGCCGTGCCTTGGCCAAGCTACTGTTGCCTGGCCGAAACCTGTCAGCTCGCGTTTGCGGTGATCAGGCTGCTCAGCCTCTTCACCCCGTCGGCGTCGTTCTAAACGCCTTGGCCGCCGGAGATGCGTGGGTGGAATACTTCATCTCTGGGTGATTACCGGCAAGGGCCCCGCACGCGGTGGGGCCGGAATCAGCCGCCTGGTTCGGAAGACGGTGGGAAAATTGGCGATGTGATCCGCGCAGTCGCGCGCCGCGCCGCGAAGCCTTGCTCGATCAAGCTGCGCCATTGCTGAATGGATCCTCCGGTCGCGCCCGAAATCTCGGACGCATCGAGACGGAAGATGAGAATCGAGTAACCAATGCTGGCATCCACGGGACGGATGCGGAGGTAATGGCACAGGCGGGCGAATCGCAGACCTTCATAGCGTTTCCATGCCGCTTCCCAATTCTGCGCGGGCGCGCCGCGCCGCAACTCCGCCCGTTTTGCCGCATCATTCTGATAAACGAGCAATGTCGGCTCGAGTGCGCGCAATTCCTGGAATTGCTGTTCCAGCGCCGGTGTCCAGTCGCCGCGAATATTCGCATACACATGCTGCAATAGAGTCGCGCTGATCGCATAGACCCCCGGGGTCAGCG
>JBEENF010000481.1:0-3379 GCA_041192325.1 Verrucomicrobiota bacterium | reverse complement strand
GATTATCAGCGGGCTTCTTTTTGGGACGGGGCTCCGTCCAGAGTCGAACCATCAACTCCGCGAGATTCCGCATGCTCGTGCGCCGGGTTCCCTCTGCCCGCGACGCTTCCTTGAAGGGAGAGGCAACTGCGCTGCGCTCCACATAGTAACGCCAAAGCTCCGCATCCAACTCGTTGGCAGCGGCATGGTCGTCTTGGGCGCGGCGACAAACAGTTTGAACTTTGCTCAACCAGTATTGTCGCTCATCGGGATGACTCCTCAGATAATCATAAATCCGCTGCTCACAGCGATTCAGGCTCATTTTGCCAACGTGCTTCAGGCATGGCGAAAAACAACTGCAAAACCCCGGCCCATCGTGGCGTTGCAATTTTCCCATTTGCGCGATTAACGTTAACGCCTAGCACGCAACACTTCCTTCATTTTATGTGGCAGAAATTCAAAGAACAAATCCCGGCCGTCATTCTTACCGCGCTCCTCGTCATTGGAGGCGCGTTTTGGCTGCATCAACAAACCGTCAGCCAAATGGGCATCAATCAGCAGGCCCAAATCGCTCCCTTGCGGGAATCGAATGATGCCCTGAAAGCCGCATCCGAGGAGAATCGGCGGCAGATCGAGGCCACCAACAAGTTGCTGAAAGATGCCATCGCCAAGCGAGACAGTGACATCTTCCGCACCGACGAAGAGGTGCAAAAGCTTAACACCGAACGCATGGACGCCCTGGCCGACGCCATTGCGAAGAAGGTCATGCCGTATAACGCGCTCCCCAAGTCGGCCGCGGAGGCCGAAAAAATGCAGACGGAACAGGTGGACAAGGTCTCGACGCGCATGACCGAGCGGATCCAACCCATCCTGGCGGAAATGGCCAAGGATCAGAATCTTACCCGGGATTCCATCTCCCAGTACAGCGAGCGTATTTCCGCTCAGGTGGGCAACGTCCTCACGGCCGAGCTTGCCAAAAATCAACAGCTCAACAACAACCTGCAGCAGACGCAGGCGGTGGCCCAAGACGCGATGAAACTCTCGCACGAGATCACTGCGCTCTACCTGAGTTCCTTTAAGGATCAGGGGCTCATCACCCGACTGCTCACGCTGCCCGCCGCCGTCGTCAAGGACGCCGCCAGCCTGAGCATCGTGAACAGCAGCGATCGCAAAAAGATCGAGGAGCAACTGGTAAAAAAGATGGCGGAGATCGACCGCCGGCTGACGGAGATTCAAACGCAGGCGCCGCAGCCTGTTGCCAGCGCGCCTTTGGCCCACCCCCAGCGGCCCGAATAAATCCCCCGAAGAGCACCCCGCTCTAATCTTCCCAGCCACGCGACATCAAGCGTGGCTTTCTTATTTTCCCCTCCATGACCCCGACCCTCCGCGCTTCCCTTGCCTGGTGCCTGACTATCCTGACTGTACTGCCCGGCTGCTCCAAACGCGAATCCGCGGTTGAATCGGGCCGCCGCGATCAAGTTCTCCATTGGGGTAACTTGGGCGAACCGGCCGACTTGGATCCCCACACCGTTACGAGCCAGCAGGATTTCAACATCGTGATGGCGCTCTTCGAGGGGCTGACGAGTTACGATCCGCAGGATCTCCACCCGATTCCAGGGGTGGCGCAAAAATGGGAATCAACCGCCGACGGGCTGACGTGGACTTTTCATCTGCGGAACACGGCACGGTGGTCGAACGGCGACCCACTCACCGCCGACGATTTTATTTACGCCTTCCACCGCATGCTGTCGCCGGCACTGGGGGCCGAATACGGGTACATGCTGCACCACCTGCGGAACGCGCAGGAATTCCAACGCGGCAAACTGACCGACTTTGCGCAGGTGGGGGCGAAGGCGGCGGACGATCACACGCTGGTGCTCAGGCTGGCGCATCCGGTGCCCTATCTGGCAGCGCTGGTCAGCCACTCCTCGTGGTATCCGGTTCACCGCGCCACCATCGAAAAATTTGGCAAGATCGACACCCGTGGATCGGCGTGGACGCGCCCGGGCAATCTGGTCGGCAACGGCGGGTTCACCCTCGCCGAATGGCGGCCAAACCGGGTCATCCGCCTGACCAAGTCGGCCCACTACTGGGACCGCGACACCATCCGGCTCACCGCCGTCAACTTCTACCCGATTGAAAACGAATCCACGGAGGAAGCCGCGTTTCGCTCCGGTCAACTTCACGTGACGGCGCAGGTACCGATCGAAAAGATCGCCGACTACAAAAAGGATCCGGCCCGTCTTCTGCAGCAGGGCGTGATGCTTGGCACTTATTATTACAAATTCAATGTGACGAAGCCGCCCTTGAATGATTCCCGCGTACGACGGGCGCTGGCAATGAGCATTGATCGACCGACCATCGTTCAGCGCGTGGCCAAGGGGGACCAAATCCCGGCCGGTCATTTGACCCCGCCCAACATCGGCGGCTTCACCGCCCGGGCTGAAATGCCCCACGACATCCCGGCGGCGCAAAAGCTCCTGGCCGACGCGGGTTATCCGGGAGGAAAAGGTTTTCCCAAAGTCGAACTGCTCTACAACACGACGGAAGGACATCGCAAAATCGCGGAGGCGATCCAGCAGATGTGGCGAAAAAATCTGGGCATCGACATCGGCCTCTACAACCAGGAGGCCAAGGTCTGGAGCGACAGCATGCGACAGATGAATTATCAGATCGCGCGCTATGCCTGGATCGGCGACTACCTCGACCCGAGTACGTTCCTCGATCTCATGGCCAAGGGAAACGGCAATAACCAGACGGGCTGGAGCAACGCCGAGTATGACCGTTTGATCGAGCTCGCCCGCACCACCGCGGACAACTCAAAGCGTTTCGAATACTTCCAGCGCTGCGAAGAAATCCTGGTCGACGAGGCGCCGTTTGCGCCCATTTATTTTTATCAACGCAACTATCTCAAGCGTCCTGAAGTAAAGGGCTGGCACTCCAACCTGCTCGATATTCACCCACTGAAAGGCGTTTATTTGGAGGCGGCAGCCGCACGCTGAAGGCGCTCACTCCGAGAGGTAGAACGGGGCCGGCAACCTGAAAGTCCGTTCCGCAAATCCGCCCGCGAAATCGCTCTCCTGGTCGCCAATATTGGCGATGATCACGCAGCCTTCGGCGGTGAGCCGTTTGCGCACCGCAGTCTTGAACGCAGCAGAAGTGCCCCTGTCCGTATCCGATTTACAGATCAGGGCCGCGTATTGCCCGCAGTCGATCGCCTGCAGGTTTTTCTCCGTTCCGGCCCGATCCCGCTCCCGCCGGCCGGTCAGAAAGATCACATCGATGTCCAGCCGCCGGCAGGCGCGGTAAACTTCACGCACGGGTTCGATGACGGGCGCCTCGCCTTTGGCCACCCACGCGGACCACGTGGCGGACGAATGGCCAAAATCCAGCGACACCA
>JBEENF010000480.1:0-3380 GCA_041192325.1 Verrucomicrobiota bacterium | reverse complement strand
ACGAGGAAGGGATCGAGTTTGAGGGCTTCGAGGTTCTGCCCGTACCGCGCCTTGCTCGTCAGCTCGATGTTTTGTTCAACCCGTTGCCCAGAGGAGACCGTCAACGACACTTCCTGTCGGTCCAAGTCGGTGTAGAACACTTCCAGTACGATGGAACCCGTGGGTACATTAACCAAGTGATAAGCGCCCGCCTCATCGGTCAGCGCGATGATCTGGGTTCCTTTTACTGCAACCCGCGCATTACTCAGGTATTTTCCCGTCACAATGTTTTGGACGCGGCCCGTCACCGCCGCTGTGGACGCGGCATTACCGGAGGCGGCGCCGCTCGACGTAGAAGCGCCGCGGGTGAAATTCGCGATGGCCAGCGTGAGTGCGATAACGCTGATGGAAAATGTGCGTGGTGAAATAAGCTCCATGATTTTGACGGTTGTTAGGGGGTATTGCTGTCCTAGGACGCGGACTCGAGACCACGGGCAACTCGCTAAAGTACCGCGGCAGGGGTAATGCGAACAAGAGAAAGCCGGCCATTGCCATCGCGACAATTCAATTCCCCGGCGCCGCCGCACGCCGTTCTCCCCAAGAGTCGCTATCGGCAGGTATCGGACCTGAACTGAAGGTTCGGCTGACCAAACGCTCTCATTCATAGCTGAAGGCGGACCTGCCTTTTCAATAAATCGCCTGTCGCCTTTGACGTCGGGCAAAGCTGGATCCGCGCCCCAGGAAAAAAATCCCGAGAAATCCTTTGGTCTCCGTCTTACACGCGGCCTGTCTGCTTGCCAGCGCCGCGGCAGCATTCGCCGCGGCTGCCTTCGGCGCTGAGTCGCCGGCCCAAGATGAGGCCGCCATCCGCTCGCAAATTCAGGCCGCTGCGCGCCAGGAGGGAGATGGCGCCACGCAAACTGAGTTCCACCCCCCAAGATGCTAACGAGTGGCGGTCGTCGCGGCCCGGGAAATGGTGCGAGGCCGGGAAGGGATTGCGAAGGATTTGGCCCTCGTTATCGCCCCGCGGTTTGGGCAGGAATACCCAAAACTCGGATTTCAGATTTTTCCAGTTACGCGATTCTCCGCGCAACTCGCCCCATCACCAACAAAAAAGCCCTCCGTGAGGAGGGCTTAAAATGGAGCGGGCGAAGAGACTCGAACTCTCGACGTCCACCTTGGCAAGGTGGTGCTCTACCAACTGAGCTACGCCCGCGAAACAGGGTGCAAGGAGTAGGCGTGGTCGCGCGCCCGTCAACTGCTATTTTGGCCTGGTTCCCTCACCATTTTTCCAGCGCGAGAAGCTGTTGCCCGCGCACAAACCATGGCAGGGGAACCACTCCGGCCCTTTCCAAATGCGCCGAACCTTCCTCGCCGCACAGAAAGCGGACCAGCGCCACCAACTGCGGAAGCGCTTCCTGCCGCACCAGCAGTCGCACCGGCAGCCTCAAACCGTAGTCGCCCGAATGGAGATTATCTGCCGTGGGCAGGGAAGCCGGTGCGGAACGATCCGCCGCCACTGCGATCGCCTTCAGGCCCGGAGCATTACTTGGCACATCGCTCGCCAGGGCGATCGCGTGCGCGTTGTTCGCAAAGCCGATGATCAAACTAGCTGGATCCGGATAGCGAATGACGTTGGATTTCAGATTACGGCCCCTCAGCACGAGGTGCGAGAACAACTCTGCCGTGATTCCCGTTCCCACTGCGGGAGCAATTGCAGCGATCGGACTCCCGGCCCACTCCGCCTTCAAGCCCAGATCTCCCCACTTCGCCACGTGCGCTGCGCCGCTGCTGCCAAAGATCCCCGTGAGCTCCTCATAAGTCACGCTCCGCAGTGAGCAATCCGCGGAGACGAGAACCACCACACGATGATAAGCCAGCGTCACCGTGTGAAACGACGCCACGCTGGCCGCCTCCCCCGGAGGCAAGACGAGAAGCGCCATATCCGCCCTCCCCGCCTTCATTTCATCCAGACCCGGCCGGCTACCGTCCAAGGCGAGCGCCAGCGAGAACCCGTTTCGGCCGGCGAAATCGTAGAGCGCCTTTGAGAAGCCCACTCCCAGTAGATCTGTCCCGACGATGCGATGTTCTTTCGCTACCAGCGGGCTAAAGCTTCGCAAAAGCGCCAGCAGGAGGAGGGCAAATTGGAAACAAGGTCCACGCATGAGCGACGCGTCCGCGCGACCATGCGCGCCGCCCCGCAGCGCCAGCGAGGGAGCCATTTACCGGAAACTCGGTAGCGGCTACCGCATCGCTTACCCTCTGGATTTTTTGGAACTGCGCCAGCGGACAAGCTGCCGGCCGCCCGGGAAGTTCAAACGTATTTCAACTCCGTTCCAACGCTCTCATCTGCAAGCAGAGACAAAATTCAAGGACCCGTCACTTATCCGTGACATCCTGCTCCGGCCACTGGGAAATCTTGCGGTGTAAAGTGCGCCGACTGACTCCCATTAATTTCGCGGCTTTCGTGCGATTGCCGCGCGATTTCAAGAGTGCCTCCCGCAGCAGCCGTTTTTCATTTTCCGCCACCGACAAGGACGGCGCGGCCGCGTCGGGGAACGGGTCGCCAGGCTTACTGGAGGCCGGATTCGATCCGCTCGCATCCGGGCGGAATTTTGCCTCCAGATCGTATTCCGTGAGGCTGCCCCCGCGCCGCAGGACCACGGCGTTTTCACAAAAATTGCGCAGCTCGCGAATATTACCCGGCCACGCGTAAGCCTGCAGGGTCCGCAATGCGCCCGACTCGACGGTCAGCGGGGGAACACCGTTTTCCTCGGAAAAGAGGCGGATGAAATGCGCGAGCAGCAGCGGAATGTCCTCAGGCCGCTCGCGCAGCGGCGGGGTGGTGAGGCGGACCACGTTAAGCCGGAAGAACAAGTCCTCGCGAAACTTTCCGTCACGCACCATCTGTTCGAGGTTCCGATTAGTCGCCGCCACAAGCCTTACGTCGAGCTCCAGCGGTTTTGATCCGCCCACGCGTTCAATCGCCTTCGTTTCAAGAAAGCGCAACAGCTTCACTTGGGTCGCCGGTGAGATTTCACCGATCTCATCCAGGAAAAGCGTGCCGCCGGCGGCGGATTCGAAGCGTCCGATGCGCCGCTCGGTCGCGCCCGTAAAGGATCCTCGCTCGTGCCCAAACAATTCGCTCTCCAACAGATTTTCCGACAGGGCCGCGCAGTGCACCGCAATGAACGGCGCGCGCGCGCGCGGACTCGTCTGATGGACCGCCTGCGCGATCAGTTCCTTTCCGGTGCCCGATTCGCCCTCGATCAGGATGGTGGCCCGGGAAGGCGCCACGAGCCTCATCTTGTCGATTACTTCCTTCAGTTTGGCGGAAGCGCCGATGATGCCTTCCACCTTGAATTTCTCGTCGAGCCGCTCGTGCAGTTGTTGCACCTCCA
>JBEENF010000479.1:0-3389 GCA_041192325.1 Verrucomicrobiota bacterium | reverse complement strand
CATCAGAAGGACTTCCCTGAATTGTGGAAGCCAACGTCACGACCAGCCAGACGTCCAAGTTGCAAAACCAGCAACTGGCGGATGAGACGATTTCGGCCGCCTACATCCAATCGTACGTGAAGTTCGGCAAGTTTTCCGTCCTCGCCGGCGTGCGTCTGGAATGGGTGAATCGCGGCCATTATTTGGTGTCCAACTCCACCAACGTTATGCTGGTTCGCTATCAAGCCAGTCGCACGACACTGAACGTGAAACTGCGCTATCTCTTCTCGGAAAAGTATATCGCTTTCCTCGATGTGGAGAATATTCTCGCTGAGCCGTATTCGAAGCAGAATTACGTTTCACTCAATTCGAACTTACCCAGGCAACCGGGAATATTTCTCCCCGGTGGGTCTTCGGTATGCAGGGCAACTTCTGATCGCATCGTCGCATCGCGCAAAGGGCCTGAGCAATCGTCAGGCGTTGTTTTAGCGGTCTGAGACCGTTCACTGCGCCAACAACTTGACCGGGGGTTCCAGCCGTGGCTCAGGCCGGATGCCGTGGCTAAAGGTGATCCGATTGTTTCAGTTTTTCCGTCTTCAGTTCTGTCCAACCAGTTCCATAGTTCACGGCATGCTTTTCGAAACCCCAATTTTTCATTCACCGGTGGCAGCGGTGAAACGCTCTTCTGCTCTGGTCGCAGTTGTTGCGATTTTTTGTGGAGTCATCATTTCCACCCTCCACGCTGCGGAAGCAGAGTGGAAGGCAGGCGTCGCATCGGTGGTTATCAGTCCGGAGTTGCCGATGTGGATGTCCGGCTACGGTGGACGCGTCGAACCGGGCAGGGAA
This sequence comes from Verrucomicrobiota bacterium, assembly GCA_041192325.1. Lineage (GTDB taxonomy): Bacteria > Verrucomicrobiota > Verrucomicrobiia > Opitutales > Opitutaceae > ER46. The sequence continues at coordinate 2,564 of JBEENF010000479.1, read as the reverse complement.
ATCGCTGCGGACTTGCACGCCAAAGCGCTCGCGATTGAGGACCGTTCAGGAACCCGCCTTGTTATCGTGACCACCGATCTCCTGGGCATACCCGCGATCTTGCGCAAAGCGGTCGGAGAAAAAGCGCGCGCAAGATTCTCGCTCCCCGATTCCGCCTTGTTGATCAATGCTTCCCATACCCACTGCGGGCCGGAGCTTCGACCCGTTCAGACGACATTTACGAAACGGGACCCGGACCGTGCAGCCACAGTGGCGAAATACCAGGCCGAGTTGGAAGAGCGACTGGTGGGTGTTATCGGACAAGCATTGGAGCGGCTCGCTCCGGCTAGTCTCGCCTTTGGCAAGGCCAAAGCCGGTTTTGCGATGAACCGTCGGAAGAACTACGCCCTGCCGGCCGGCGATCCACAAGCGGGCAAGGTACCAAACCCGGACGGACCGGTGGATCACGAAGTCCCGGTCTTGCAGATCCAGGGCAATGGAAAAATAATCGGTCTGTTGTTCGGGTACGCCTGCCACAACACGACCAGCAATGCGTCTGCCCTGCATGGCGACTATGCCGGTTTTGCCCAGGAGGCGCTGGAAAAGAGTTTTCCCGGGGCGATCGCGCTTTTCATGCAGGGATGTGCGGGCGACCAAAATCCATACCCCCGCCAAGCGATGAGTCTGAACCGCACCAGCATTGATTTGGCGCGCCTGCATGGGCAGACATTGGCTCTCGCCGTTGAAGCAGCGCTTGCCACGACGCCGCGACCAGTCACGGGCAAACTTCAGGTTCTTTTGGAGGATGTTCAGCTGCCCTACCACTCCATCCCCTCCAAGACGGAACTCGATAAACGCGCCGCTTCCCCGAATCGTGAAACGCGGGAATATGCGCAGGTGCTTCTTGAACTACTCGCAAGCGAAGGTCGCTTGCCCGAAAGCTATCCCTACCCCGTTCAATTGGTTCAGTTCGGGTCAAGTCTCACCCTGGTCGCTTTGGCGAGTGAAACCGTCGTTGATTTCTCGCATCGGCTTCGGCGCGAGCTTCCTGCGCTCCAATTGTGGGTCGCAGGATATAGCAACGACTTCATGGGGTATATTCCGAGCCGCCGGATCTGGGAGGAGGGTGGCTATGAAGGGGGTGGCGCATTGACGTACAGCTCGCAAACCATGTACCGCGTCGTCCATCCGAATATCTGGGCGCCGAATGTGGAGGAGCTGATCGTGGCAAAGGTAAAAAGTCTCCATGGCAGGATCATCTCGCCTCCCTGATCGCTCAGCGCCGCCAAAACCGGGTCGTCTGGCTTGACCGGGATGCTGCAAAGGCCAGCCTGCCAGACTCCACGCTCTCGATTCCTTCTTAGGGCAGAGCTTTCGCAGCAACCGCAGAGCGGGCGTAAACTTCGTTGAGTAACCGCGAGGCTGTTTCCACCAGCATTGCGCCGCACTCGTCGGTGCCGGCGCCAGCGGTCCCTGCTTCGTACCCGCCTCGCACCTTTTCCCCCGGCAGACCGACGTAGTGAACTCCATTCCCATTCGAATAGCCCAGTACCAACGTTTGTGGGTACGGCGATGCCTCGCGGATCCGCGCGCCCACTCCGGTCATCACTTCTCCGGGGAGAGCAACAATGGCCAGGGGTCCGCAAACGACTACTTGTAGTTCCGCGCGCACCGAGTCCAAACCTGTTCTCGTCTGCGCTGCGGGCGTTAGCGGCAGACCAATTTCCGCTCTAACCACCTGAAGTTTACCGGGAACCAGGCGCACATTTCCTTGTTCAGCGGCGCGCGCTTTTTCGCCCAGCCCGACCGCCATTTCGGCAACCGCCGCAGCTCCGCGCCGCCACGGGTTGATATCTCCTGCGCATCCTTGCAAGAACAAGGCTTCGCCCCCTCCTAACGCCGCGGATATCGTTGCCGATGCCGGTCCCGGCCAATCAGCTGACAATCCCGGATTGGACGGATAAATTGATACGGAGTGACCGGCGAGGTGAAAGAGGGAAGCAATGATACGGTCTTCGGCGTCGCGAAAGCTCACGATGCTCATCGCCCGGTCCAATTCGCCGAATGTGGCTCCACCCGCGAGCACGGCCGGATCAAGATTGCGCGCGCGAGCGGCGCCCGCGGGCGAAGGGACAACACCCCAGCGGGGCGCACGGGGACGTCGGTTTTGCACATACTCCCCGATGGAAACTCGCGCGATCGACATCGCCGCAGGCTTGGCCAAAGCCGCGGCATCCTGCGCGGCTTTCAACGACTGCGAGAGCAACCGATCCATCCAGCGTGCGAATGGCGGTGCCGCATTCTGTGCCGGCATGAAGCGGAGAGCCCACCACGTATCTCGTTCCTTGCCGCGATATCCATCGGTATAGGCCGGAGTCCACGGAGCCGAATGATTGTGGCTCGCGTTGATCAGAATGTTGCCGGCCGGCATATGCAGGCTTGCCGAAATTCGTTTTCGCACTTCGTCCCGCGCCGATTCGCTCACATCGACCAAGTCCCACCTCAGGATGGCAACTTTCTGTGCGCCGTCATCAATCACGAGCGCCTGAACGAATAGGCGATCGAGGATTTCTTTATAGGGTTTA
>JBEENF010000478.1:0-3401 GCA_041192325.1 Verrucomicrobiota bacterium | reverse complement strand
GAAGAGCGGGTTGCCCTGCCGTCCCACTTGGGTCCATTGGCCCGAGTTCTGATCGTCCGTGTCGCGAATGATGCGGTGCTGGCGGCGGCTGGTCGTCGCATACACGCCCGTCACCTGGCGATCGCCGCCCAGTTCGGACACGGGAATTTTCAACGCCATCATATGCAGGTTGAAACCACCCTGGGAATCCTTCCCGGGATTACGGAGCTGCAACAGGTCGAAAATGGACAGCACGTCCCCATAAAATCCATCATCGCGCTGGCCGGCGAAGGAGGTATAGCCGCCACCGAGCTCAATGATCCCTGCTTGGGTATAGCGGTCCAGTTGCGCATACGTCGCAACCCCGTCTTTAGCGGGATTGTTGCCGTTGTTCCCCTCGTTGTAGAAAGGTGTCGCAATGCCCTGATTGTTGGGCGGCACGACCCCCCGGCCAAGCACGGTATCCTTGGCGCCACGACGGTGGTCGACTTTCGTGACCGTATACGTCTGCACGAGATTCTGGCCTGCGTCGGCGACTTCATTTACCACGCCCAGGTAGGATTGCAGGATGGTGTTCCGATTCCGGTACGAAGTTTCAAACTGGAACTGATAGCTGATGGTCGCCTCGCCGGCTTTCACATCGGGTCCGAGCGCAACGTGAATTTCGTACAGTACATTGTCGTCGAAATTGTATTTATTCGGGCCGACGCCGGGTTCCTCATGAGGATAGACGCCGAGCGCGACATTAAGATGCTTGGTGGCGCCGGCCCCGCCGACAAACGCGTACACATCCGTGGTGTTTGCCGCTGGATCAAGAATGATGAGCGGTGCGTCCTGGTGACTGGAGGCCCGCAAAAGCGAGGACCCGGTCGGCAGGACGGCGGCGAGCGCGAGGGCCGCGGCCGCGGTAAAGGGAAAGGTTCTGAGTGTGTTCATACGGTTCCACGAATGGTTTTTGTTTTATATAAATAGCTGAAAGAGATAAGCCACGAGCGGATCAACGAGGATTCGCGGGCGAGCCAGACGCGGCGAGCGGAGGCGGCGCCTTTTTGTCGGCCCGATCCAGGTGTTCGCGCTCGGAGGGCAGCAAAAGTCGCTCCAGCGGTCGCGCCCGGCCCATCCAGCTCGGCGCATCCTCCCGCTTGAGACGGGCCGTAATGACTGCGGCATGCATAAAAAGGCGCGCATCCTGTGTCCCTTCAGCAAGGGCGCGCTGCATCGAAGCCCATGCCGCGACATGATCGCCGGCAGCCGTTTGGGCCCAAGCGCAAGCATCGTGGGTGAACACATCGCGGCGCTCCTTTAACTCCCCCTCGGCCAGGCGCACCGCCGTCTCGACCTGTTGGCCGCGGGTCGCGAGAAACAGCGCAACGGTGCGCGGATCCTCCGCGGCGCCATGGCGCCTGAGTTCCGCCTCAACCCCTTCTGCTTGGCTGGTCCGGCCGGCACTCCGCAACGCATCGGCGTGTGCCCAGCGATACTCGGGCAGCGGATTTTTTGCGACGGCACGCCCCAGCAGTTCGGCGGCTTTGACGGCATTTCCTGCCGCCAGCAACAACCGGCCCTGCAACAAGAGTGCCGCCGGATAGTCCAGCGCCAGCTCCTGGGCTCGGGCGCACGCAGCTTCGGCGCCGGCCGTCTCACCCGCCTGGGCCTGAAACGTCGCAAGCCGCGTGAAGGCCCACGCCGAAGACTCGGGGTTTTGCGGGCTGGCCGCACTGACGGCGAGCTTCGCGGCCGCGATCGCCCCGGAAAGATCCCCCTTCAGCCAGCGCGCCTGCGCCACCCGGCTGAACGATTGCAGCTCAGGCCGCAAATCGACCATGCGCTGATACGCGGCAATGCCCTCGTCTAGCTTGCCTTGGTCCACCAGCGCATCCCCCAGGAGCCCGTGGTCGAAGGCGAATTCACGCTGGGCGACCAGCTTTCGTGCGATGGTTTCGGCTTCGCGAAACCGGTGGAGCGATTGGGCCACGTGGCCCCGGAGCAGAAAAGCACCGGCATTTTCCGCGTCGTGCACCTGAAGCGCGACTGCACATTGCTCCGCCAGCTTATAGTATCCGGCATCATTGCTCGTGCGCGCCTGGGCCACATACAGCCAACCGAGCCGCTCAAGCTGCGCCCGGGGATCGAGGGCGCTGCGCACAGCCCCCTGCGTCTTTACAATCTGCTCCTCCGCTTTACCACTGCCGGCATGCGGCACGAGCACGATCTGCCAGGCCATTGAGCGCCGCATCGCATCGAACTGATCCGGTGAAGGCCCAGCTGCTCCCGCGGGGCTGGGCCCCACTGGCAACCCGAACGGCAAAAAAAGGGCGGCGCCGAGGACTGACAGCACGCGGAGGGTGGTTATATAGGTCATGGTTAATTGGTCGCGCGGGAAAGATTACCGCCCCAGCGCGATCCGGCACGCAGCGGAATAAGGATTTAGCAGCGGCCCCGCACGAGGCCGCCGGCGCGGTTGCACCCGATTGATCCAGGAAAAGCGCTGGCGCCTGGGCGTCTCCCGCGCCTGAAAAACCAAACGCTTTTTAGCATCGCGGGGTAGACCAGACAGACACCATGCGGTGCGCCGGATTTTCTCTTGTTTCGAAACTATCCTTGCATCCGACGGGTGTTGAACCGCGTAACGGATTTTTAATCGTCAGGGGCCGGGAAAGGCTTCGGCGTGAGCCTCGCGCCAGATCAAATTCCAGAACACGGACGCATCACTGCAATCCGAATACACTTAATTTCCGGAGCAGAAGCAACCACCTCCGTGCTACTAGGTATTCATCAAATAGATGCACTCCCGCTGCCGCGGACCATGGGCACCGTGTTGGCGGCGGAAACTATGGACCGGTCAGGGCTTGTCGGTGACCTTCATGGCTGGAGGAGCGGCTTCATGCCGCGATTCATTAAAGGTCACCCTGTCCCGGCCTCAGCCCCCTCTCGGTTTGGTCGGGCAGTGCACTCCGCGTCTGAACGACGCGAGCGAGACGAGGCTTAATTCAAAGTGGGTAACGCGAAGGCGACATACACATCGTCCGAACGGGAACCGAGTTTGCCACCCCCACACGCGATGACGATATATTGGCGGCCACCCGCGCGATACGTAGAGGGCGTCGCATAGCCACTCGTGGGCAGCTTCGCCTCCCATAGGGTACGACCCGTTTTTGAGTCGAACGCCCGAATCATCGCATCACTGGTGGCGGCGATGAAAACCACGCCGCCAGCCGTCACGATTGGACCGCCGTAATTATTGGTCCCCGTTAACGGAATGCCTTTTGCGGTGAGTTCAGGATATTCACCGAGAGGTACTTTCCACAGATATTCACCTGAATTGAGGTCGATCGCGTTTAACGTTCCCCACGGCGGCTTGATGGCGGGGTAACCATTGGCGTCGGTGAATCGTTCGTGAGCTCCCACCACCCAAGGAATTG
>JBEENF010000477.1:0-3409 GCA_041192325.1 Verrucomicrobiota bacterium | reverse complement strand
GGGGGGGGGGGGGGGGCGGGGCCGGGGGGGGGGGGGGGGGGGGGGGGGGGGGGGGCGGGGGGCGGCGCGGGCGCTGGGGGGGGAGTGGGCCGGGTGAGTTCACTCGCCGCCTCAATCTCGTCGATGCGTTGTTCGAGCCACGCCGCGAGGTCCTCCGATCCCGCGAACGTCCGCAACGTGGTGAGCGCGCCCTTGGCTTCCGGCAGGTAGGCCGCGAGGTCTTCGAGCGAATCACCGGCGAGGGCGCGTTCGAGTCGCCCGCCAAACGCGTCCCAGCTTTCCCTGGTCGGAAATGAGTACTCTGCCTTTATTTCCGGCGGGGCCAGTTGGTCAAAGAGCTGACGGCCGATTTCGTAAATCGCGTCGGAATCCGTTCTGGCCGGAGGTGGCGCGGGCTGGGCGGCGAGAGGGTACGCCACGGCGCACAATGCGCCCAGTAGCAGCAATAGTCCACTGGCCCGGCGGCGTCTCATGGCCGCGCTTCCGACCAGGCGGCGCGCACCGCCGCTTTCAGCTTTACGGTTGGGTGTTCCTGCCAGGCGAGCGCGGGCTCACCGAAATACCGCGCCGTGTTCTTCGCGCCCCAATCCGTCGTGGCGATGCGATAGGTTTTTTCGTCGGCGAAGTTTTCGAGCTGGCCCGCCGCGAAACTAAACTCGCCCCTGCGGCGTTCAAACGGGGCCTCCGGCCCCAAATTGGCGGCCGCGACGAGTTCCCGGAGGCGCGCGCCGCGGACGGTGGCGGTGAAAATCGGCCCGTCGAAACGCACGCAGGCGTCGAACTCGATCTGCGTCACGTTGCCTGCCGGGAGGCCGCCGCCGAAGGTCGTGTTACCGATGAACGCTGTGTCCGCGCCGGCTGCCCGGGCGACGGCCGCCGCGGCAAAGCGCGCGGCTTCGGCCACCGGCAGTGCCCGCGGCAGTCGTCCCACGACGGCCGTGTCTTTCGGGGTCAGGTGCTCGGCGCGAACCCGGCCGACGAGTGCGGTCAGCGCCGGATCTCCTGGCGCTTGGGCGTCGAGCGGGACCTGCTCCACCTCCCAGTAGAACGATCCACCCGGATCCCGGCGCAGTTTCGCCAGGGAATAAAACTCCATCCAGCTCCCCGAATGAAAATACCGGACGCCGGTTTCGAAGCGGTGGGTAAAGCGCACGTGATCGTGCGCCCCCGCAAACAGCGTGCCGGCGGGAACGAGCGGCAACATCTCCCGATCGGCTCGAATGCCGGCGTGGCTCAGCACGATGGGCAGCCCGGTGTCTTTTAGCAGCGCCGGAAAATTTTCCTTCGCCCACACGACGGGATTGGCGAGATCGAGTCCGGGCCGCACGGCCAGGCGAAAGGTGCTCAGTTGATCCGTCATGACGCCCACGACCGTCGCGGTGTGCGCGCCGAGCCGGAGCAGGGTCGAAGCGGGGGCGAGGGGCTGGCCCGTATTTCGATCGCGCGCGTTGCCGCTGATGACCACGACCCCGACGGCACGCAGTTTGGCCACCGCCGCCGCAGGGTCGTAAAAGTCGGGCTCGTGGTTGCCGAGGTTAAGGATCGTCGGGGCGCGTTTTGCCAGCGCCGCAAACAACGCGAGGTCGATCACCGCCTCACTGCGCCGCGCGACGACGTTGCCGTATTCAAACGAATCGCCGTCGATCAACACGGCGAACGGAACGCCGGGGTTGGCGGCCTTCAGCCGATCCACTTCGGCAACCAGGGGCGCGACTTGGTCGTAAGCGGAATGCTGGTCGCCCAGGATCAACAACAGCGCCTCCGTCCGCAGCGCGGCCTCGGCCGCCGGGCAGGAACTTTCGCCCGTCAGCAGCAGGGCGAAGAGGAAGCAAGCGCGCAGGAAAATCCTCACGAGCAGGAGGGTGCGGGAGAATGATTCGGTCGCAAGCCCCGCCCGAGTGGTTTCCCGCGTTGACCCATGGGCGATGCCGGATACCTAGGACCCCTTTCCAACGTGAATCGCCTTCCTTCCACCGCCTCCCTCCCTTTCCCCGCCACCGGTGTTGCGGTGGGTCGGTTGGGCGCGGGCCGGGACGGTCCGCCACGCCGAAGGGAGACGACGGCCGCCCGATGAACCGCGTCCACATCAAGACTTACGGTTGCCAGATGAACGAGCGCGACAGCGAGGCGGTGGCGGCCATGTTGCGCGCGCGGGGGTATCGGATCGTAGCCGACGAGAACGATTGCGACATTCTCCTGCTCAACACCTGCAGCGTGCGGGACGCGGCGGAGCAGAAGGCCATCGGCAAGGCGGGTTACCTCCAGCACCGCAAGAAGAAGCAGCCGGATTTCGTGCTCGGGATTCTGGGCTGCATGGCGCAAAATCGCGGCGCCAGTTTGCTCGAGCAATTACCCGATCTCGATTTGATCATCGGGACGCAAAAGTTTCATCAGGTGCCTGGCTATCTGGACAATCTTCGCGCCGCGCGGGACGCCGGCCTGCCCATCGGCGCGACGATTGTGGACATCGGCGAAGAGGCTGGCTCGCAGAATACGATCAAGGATCACTTGTTGCCGGAGGCGGGGGCGGCGGAAGGCGCTGCGACGGAGCGGCAAGTGAGCGCGTTCGTGTCGATCCAGCAGGGCTGCAACATGGATTGCGCCTTTTGCATCGTGCCGAAAACGCGGGGCGACGAACGCTCGCGGCCGATGGAGGAAATCGTGGCCGAGTGCCGCGCGCTCGCCGATCGCGGGGTGCGCGAGATCACGCTGTTGGGCCAGATCGTGACGAGTTACGGCCGCCGCGATTATGCGCACACCGACGGAGTGACGCCCTTCGTGCAACTCTTGGAGCGCGTGCACGCGATCGACGGCATCGAGCGCATCCGTTTCACGTCACCGCATCCGCGCGGATTCAAGGAAGACTTGGTGGCGGCCTACGCCCGGCTGCCGAAGTTATGCGGCTACGTTCACCTGCCGCTGCAGTCCGGTAGCGACCGGATTTTGCGCGCGATGAACCGGCCTTACACGCGTGAGCGTTACCGGGAGATCGTCGAGGCGTTGCGCGCGGCGCAGCCGGACATGTATTTTTCGACGGACGTGATCGTGGGGTTCCCGGGGGAAACCGAGGAGGATTTCGCGCAGACGCGCGAACTCTTCGAAACGTGCAACTACGACATGGCGTATATTTTCAAGTATTCGATCCGGTCCGGCACGCCGGCGGCGGATTTGCCCGACCAGGTGCCCGACGAGGTGAAGGAGCAGCGCAATCAGACCCTGCTGGACATCCTGCAAAAAAATTCGCTGCGCCGGACGGCGGCGCTGATTGGCACGGTGGAGGAAGTGCTGGTGGAAGGCCGCGACAAGACGGGCCAGCGGTTTACCGGTCGCACGCGCGGCAACCGCGTTTGCGTGTTCGATGCCGATGCGCGGCTGGTCGGCTCCCTCGTGCCGTTGAAGATCGAACGGG
>JBEENF010000476.1:0-3410 GCA_041192325.1 Verrucomicrobiota bacterium | reverse complement strand
AATTTTCGTGGGCTTGTGGGCACCCTCTATAATGGTATTGGGTATTTACATTAAACTAATCGGAAATTCAAAATAATGCCCAACTTCGTTCCATATTTCGCGATAGTCATATTCGTCATTTTTGGTGCGGCTTTCTATCTTGCATTGGTAAATTTTAGAAAAATGGATGAGGAAAAGTCAGAGGAAGCCAAAAAGGCTTCGCCCAAGCGTGAGCCGTAATTTGCCTTACTCCCGGCTGTAATGCCGTTAAGGCAGCGGTGCAAGGCGGTTGATATAGGGCACTATAACAAGATTCATTCAGCTTGCGCACGGGATCGCGCTCGTTTCACGCCGCACTGTGTTGCCGTCATCTGATATGGGAAAAGCCTGCGCCTATCTTCTTTGGCACTGGGAGCCCTTGACCTGTCACACTCGTCACGGGTCGACCAAATCCGAAATCAACGAAGTTTGAGAACGCCATCAGGCTGTCTGGCATTGGGAAAAAGACTCGCTCGTCGTGGGCCATCTCGACGCCGGCCAACGCTCGGCGATCATCTACTGGATTTTGGTAGTTTTGAACCGCGATCCCTTCAATTTCCATCCGACGGCGAGCGCCTCGCGGTATGTTCGCAGTTTTACTGGGACCCCGCGGTTCGGGTAATTCCGTAATCCTGGCGGTGTTTCCGGTTGCGCTTGGCGTTCGCGAGCGCGGCGAGGACCTGGCTGACGTGCACCGCTGGCGGTTCGCCGTCGCAGACAAAAAAGGCCGCTTGGATCATCCAAGCGGCCTTTGAATGGTCGCGAATTATCTTCGCAACCAAGGGATAGTCAGCCGATTTATTCCTTCTTGGCGGCCTCGTCGAGAATGTCGCCGAGGTTCATCATGTCGTTGCCCGCACTTCGGTTCAGCGCTTCATAGGCCGACGTTTCGGCTGCGAGTTCGGACTCGGAGTAGTTAGCCGCCTTGATGGACAGACCCAACCGCCGCTCTTCGCGGTCGATCTTGATCACGCGCGCCGTGACCTCTTGGGCGGGCTTGAGCACATCCTTCACCTTGTCGATGCGCTCCTCGCTGATTTGCGAGATGTGCACCAGACCGTCGATGCCATCCTTCAGCTCCACGAAGGCGCCGAATGACGTGATCTTGGTGACGGTACCCTTTACGACGTCGCCGATCTTGAAGAAAGAATCGATGTCCGACCACGGATCGGTCGCGAGTTGCTTCATGCCAAGGCTGATGCGCTGTTGGTTGGAATCGACGTCCAGCACGATTGCATCCACTTCGTCGCCTTTCTTCAGGACTTCGGACGGGTGGTTGACCTTGCGGGTCCAGCTCATGTCGGAAACGTGCACCATGCCGTCGATGCCCTCTTCCAGTTCGATGAAGGCGCCGTAGGTCGTCATGTTGCGAACCTTGCCGCGAACGCGGGCGCCGATCGGGTAGTTGTGACGAACCATGTCCCATGGATTCGGTTCCAACTGGCGAAGGCCGAGCGAGATCTTCTGCTCTTCCTTCTGGATGCCGAGAACCACCGCATCGAGTTCCTGGCCGACTTTGAGCAATTCCGAGGGCTTCGTGATACGTTTTGTCCATGACATCTCGGTGATGTGCACGAGACCTTCAACCCCGGGCTCAATTTCAACAAACGCGCCGTAAGGCACCAAGTTAACGACCTTGCCGTGCACCTTGGCTCCGACGGGGAATTTGCGGTCGATTTCGTCCCATGGATTCTTGGTGGTCTGCTTAAGTCCGAGCGAAACGCGTTCTTTATCGCGGTTCACCTCGATAATCATGACTTGCACCTCTTCACCCTGCTTGAGCATTTCGGAGGGATGCGAGATGCGGCCCCATGACATGTCGGTGATGTGCAGCAAGCCGTCCATGCCATCGAGGTCGATGAACGCGCCGAAATCCGTGATGTTCTTGACCACGCCGCGGCGCACCTGGCCGGGTTGGATGGAATCGAGGAGATTTCGTCGCTTTTCGGTGCGCTGCTGCTCGATCAATTCGCGTCGGGAAAGAACGATGTTCTTTCGGTCGAGATTGATTTTGAGGACCTTGAAATCGTACGTTTGGCCGACGTACTGATCGAGGTTCTTTGGCGGCTGAATATCGATGTGCGACGCAGGCATGAAGGCGTCCACGCCAATCGAAATGATCAGCCCGCCCTTGACCTTGGCTTTTACGCGACCGGTGGCCACGGAGCCTTCCGGAAATTTGGTCAGAATATTATCCCAATTTTTTTTCTGCTCGGCCTTGTCAAAGGAAAGCACGGGGGCGCCGCTCTTATCCTCCAACTTTTCGACCAGGACCTCGATCGTGGAACCGATCTGGAGTTCTCCGATGTCGAGGAATTCGTTGGCGGGAATCACGCCTTCGGACTTGCCGCCAATGTCGACCACGACGTCGTTCTGGCGAATTTCAGTGATGATGCCCGGGACGATGGCGCCTTCCTTCAGTTTATCGAAGGACGACTGCTCGAGCAGTTCTTGCATTACGGAACTCATATGCGGAAAACGCGGGCCGGGCGCCTCGCTCCAAGGGCGTCCATCCCGCGTGGTGGCCGCGCCGTGAGGCGAAGCCTTGGGTTGATGGTTCTAACGTGTAAGCCGGCGGGAGCATCGCGGCGACGCCGACTTGACCAATAAAACAGCCGCGAACGATAAGCGTCACGCGCCCCCCCCCTCTGCGCAAGCGCAATTCCCGCGATCCGCTGACTTACTGGGTCAAGCGCCAACCCGGGGCGGCGCTTTAACTCTTGGGATGGTCGAGGGCCTGCTGCATCGCCCGAAAAAACACTTCGTATTGCGGTGTATCCCGCAACGGAGTCTCAGTAGCCTGCCCCGGACGATTGGCGGAATCGATCTCCAGAATCTCCGTAAACCGAACGCGGACATCGGCGCCGCCCTGCCCGTTCTCGCTCAGTCGCACGTACATCGAAACCTGCCGCGAGCTGCGGTTGGCTTCTCCGGAAGCGACGCTGCTCACCGCCTGCAATTCGCCCTGGGCAGCCCGTCCTCGGACGACCCGGTAACCCATCTGACCGGCCGCCACTCGAACGGCCTCATACCCCGCCCGCACGCCCGTGGCATAGCTTTTCGAGCGTCCCTCTTCCCTCGCCGCCAATCGTTCGCGCACATTGTTCGTCGCATCCACGACCGTGCCGCATCCCGCCACCGCGAGCAACCAACATGCGACAATCATAACGACGGGCTTCATCAGGTTCCAGGGCGTGCGTGGAATCCAGACTCGAACCACTGCTTATCGAGCCGGGTAAGATTAGCCATCGCGAAACATTCCTCACACCGCATGGGCGTCCACGAACGCTTTAATCGCACCCACCGTGGCATTCAGTCGATGTTTTACGATTGGGCGGGACTTGAGTCCTTCCAAGCTGGGATGCGTTGGCTCAATACCAATGGCAGCTCGA
>JBEENF010000475.1:0-3412 GCA_041192325.1 Verrucomicrobiota bacterium | reverse complement strand
CAAGATTTTATCCGGATCATCATCCGTCGGAAATGGCGGGGGCGCATTGTCGTGCTCCCCACGCGGGTGCAGGGGGAGGGCGCGGCGGCGGAAATGGCGGCGATGCTGCGGCTGGCGGAGCAGCTGAAGATTTTCGACCTGCTGGTGATTGGACGCGGCGGCGGCAGCCTGGAGGATTTGTGGGCGTTCAATGAGGAGGCGTTGGTGCGCGCGGTGGCGGGGTGCGGGATCCCGGTGATTTCCGCCGTCGGGCACGAAATCGATTTTTCCCTTTGTGATTTTGCCGCCGATCGCCGGGCGGAAACGCCCAGTGCGGCGGCGGAACTTATCACGAGCCATTTTGTGGATTGCGCTGACCGGATGGGCCAGGCGCGGGAAGCGATGCTGGCACTCGTCGACGGCGGGGTGCGCACCGCTGCCGCCCGTTTGGATCACGCCCGTTCGCGGCTGCGCTTGCTGACGCCTGGCGCCTTGATCGAGCAGGGCTATCTCCGGCTCGATGATCTTTCCAACCGGCTGGGTTCGGCGCTCCGCAGCTTCGTGCAGGGCCGGAAACACGCGCTGGCCGAAGTGGCGGCTGGTTTACAGCGGAACTCCCCGGAAATCCGCGTGCAGCAGGAGTCGCATCGATTGCTCGCGCTTTGGAAACGACTGCAGGCGGCGAGTCCCAAATCGGTGCTCAACCGCGGCTTCGTGCTAATGCGGGACGAGGCGGGGCGTCCCGTCACGCGGCGGGCCGCGGTCACGCCAGGCCAAGGGCTTGCGGCCGAATTTGCGGATGGCGTGGCCCGCGTGAAGGCGGAGTGAAGCGGCATGGCAGCATCCGGGACGCCCCGGTGAGGCTTCGCGCTTGCTACTTTGGGCGCCGCCGCACTGGAATTTTAGGCTCCGTCGCCTAGCTTGGCTGTCCCTTTCCTCCCCCTTCTGATTATGAAAACCTTTTCCGCCCATCTTCCCCCCGCGATGTCCGCGTGCGGGCTTCCCTCCCAAGTGGTGATCGATCGAGCGAAAGCCCGCGTGCAGCGTACTGACGCGGAATGGAAGCGACAGCTTAGCCCGGTGCAGTTTCGCGTCGCCCGCGAGCAGGGCACGGAGCCGCCCTTTCAAAACGAATTCCACGATCACCACGAGGACGGCATGTATTTCAGCGTCTGCAGCGACACGCCGCTGTTCGACAGCCGCGATAAATTCGACAGTGGCACGGGCTGGCCGAGTTTCACGCGGCCGATCGAGCCGGCCTTCGTGGGCGAGCATGTCGATGCCGGTTTCGGCATGCGCCGCGTCGAAGTGCATTGCAACGTCGACGGCGGGCATCTTGGTCACGTTTTTCCCGACGGTCCGCGAGCCAAAGGCGGCATGCGCTACTGCATCAACAGCGCGTCCCTGCGCTTCATGCCGCGTAAGGAGTACGAGGGGTGGGTAAAGGCAAACGCGCCCGCGGACCCCAGCCGGAAAGCGTGAGCCGGGGCGGGTGGCCGCGCGTTCCCTTTGGCGGGTGACCTGACCGCGTCAGGCTGCGGGCATCTTAACCCACTTCGCGCCCAGCCCGGACGATTTCACGACGGTTTCGATGAAGGCCATGCCTTCGACGCCGTCTTCGATCGTGGGAAAATCCAGATTCTTGGGGCGCGTGCGGCCCAGCACTTCCGCGACGATGGCCCGGAAGGCTTCGCGATAAATATTGCCGAACGCCTCGAGATAACCCTCGGGGTGACCCGCGGGGATGCGCGTGAATCGGCCGGCGTTGACGCCGACGTAGCCGTTGCCGCGCCGCCAGATTTCACGGGGCCGATCCGGATACTTCACGACCAGTTCGTTCGGGTGTTCCTGATGCCACTCGAGCGAGGCCTTCGCGCCGTAGACCCGGATGTTGAGATTGTTTTCATCGCCCACGCTGATCTGCGAGGAGTGAATGATGCCTTTCGCGCCGCCCTTGAAGCGCACGAGGATGTTGCCGTCGTCGTCGAGCTTGCGGCCCTTGACGAAGGTGGTGAGGTCGGCACAGAGCGAGTCGATGTGCAAGCCGGTGATGTAACGCGCGAGGCTTTCCGCGTGCGTGCCGATGTCGCCAATGCAGCCCGCGGCGCCGCTCCGTTTGGGATCGGTGCGCCAGCCCGCCTGCTTCTGCCCCGTTTTCTCGAGCAGCGTGCTGAGCCAGCCTTGGGGGTATTCGGCGACGACCTTGCGAATTTCGCCCAGCGCGCCGCTGCGCACGAGGTCGCGCGCCTGTTTCACCATCGCGTTGCCGGTGTAATTGTGGGTGAGCACGAACACCTTCTTCGTCTGCTTCACGATCGTGCGCAGTCGCCGGGCTTCCTCGAGATTGAACGTCACCGGCTTGTCACAGACCACGTTGAAACCGCTCTCGAGAAACAATTTGGCGGGTGGAAAATGCTGGTGGTTGGGCGTGACGATCACGACGAAGTCGAGGCGCTGGTCGTCAGGCATCGCCGCTTCCGCTTTGGCCATCGCGGCGAAGCTGCCGTACACGCGCGCCGGATCCAGAAAGAGGTCGGCGCCCGAGGCCTTCGAGCGCGCCGGATCCGAGGAAAAGGCGCCGGCGACCAGCTCGGCCTGGCCGTCCATCGCCGCGGCGATGCGGTGCACCGCGCCGATAAAGGCGCCGCGACCGCCGCCAATCATGCCGAATCGTAGTTTTCTATTCATGGGAAAAAGCGGAAGGGAGATTTATGGGTGAAGTGGCGAAACAGCGCGCCGTCCGCCGCCGGCCATCGCGCGGACGGAGGCGACCGCCGCGAGCGGGCTAATCCTTCTTCGCGAAAGCCGCGTCAAAGGCGACGCCGCTGGACGGGAAATCCACTTTGCGGACGAACGCCGCGGCCTCGGCCGCGCCATGCATCCGGTCCATGCGAATGTCCTCCCACTCCACGCTGAGCGGACCGCGGTAACCGACGTCATTCAACGCGACGATGATGTCCTCGAATTTGATATCGCCGCGACCGGGCGAGCGGAAATCCCAAGCCCGCCGCGCGTCGCCGAAATTTACGTGTCCCCCAAACGTGCCAACCGTGCCGTCGCCGTGACCCCACCAGGCATCCTTCATGTGCACGTGGAAGATGCGTTCGCCGAGCAGCCGGATGAACTTCACGTAATCGACGCCCTGGTAACCGAGGTGGGACGGGTCGTAGTTGAAACCGAAGCGCTTGTGACCCTTGACCGCGGCAACCGCCCGTTGCGCGCTCGCCGTGTCGAACGCGATTTCCGTCGGGTGCACCTCGAGTCCGAAATTCACGTCGAGCTTGTCGAACGCCTCAAGAATCGGGCCGAAGCGTTTGGCGAAATCGACGTAGCCAGCTTCCCAATACTCCTGCGAGGTGGGCGGGAAGGCGTAGATCGAATGCCAGATGCTGGAGCCGGTGAACCCGTTGACCACGGCAGGGTACACGCCGCC
>JBEENF010000474.1:0-3416 GCA_041192325.1 Verrucomicrobiota bacterium | reverse complement strand
AGCATCTCTCCACTCAACCGACGGTAAAGCTACTGGCTCGGGTACTGAGAGCGGCGGAAGGCGCGGGCAAAAACTTGGACGAGGTAGTGCGGTACGCGACCATTCGACTCAAGCCGGCCGGCAGACTTAAAACGGTGTCAGAGTTAACGTCCGAACTCTGCGAAATCAAAGTCGGCTGGCACAAGCGCGGCATGCTTCGGCATGCGAGCCTGCGAGACTTTGAGAGCCGAACCGGCAGAATCAGGCGTGGTGTTTGAAACTGCAGGTTGGCTTTTGGGGGCTGTTCTGACTGGATCTGGTTTCTGTGCGCAACGAATCCAAATCGCTATGCGTTTTCTCCACTCCTTTCTCCCCATGAATCTACCGAAACTGCTCTGCGGCGCGTTCAGCCTCTTCCTGATTGCTCCGCTGTTCGCCCAATGGGAGCAAAGCCGTGGGACCGCAGGACTGAACATGCAGTCGCTGCTGACCAAAGGGACCTACAATCTCGCCGGCGGCGCCACCGGGGCCTACGTCTCCACCGACTCGGCCGCGAGCTATCGCTCTTCGAATAGCGGCAACGACAGTGTCGGCCCCACCCGGGGATTCGCCGACGGTGGGGCGTTTATTTTCACCTGCACCAGCCAGGGCGTCTTCCGGAGTGCTGACAACGGCGCGACCTGGTCGCAGAAAAGCTCAGGTCTCACCGACCTGCGGACTAGCGGCATCATTTATGCCGAGGGGAATGTGATCGTGGCGACGCCCTCCGGAGTCTTTCGCTCCGCCAACCAGGGAGACACCTGGCAGACAGCTGGCTTGGACCAGAAAGACGTCCGGTGTGTCGCAGCCATTCAGGGCGTGCTCGTCGCCGGAACCAACGGTGAAGGCATCTACCGGAGCGTCGATTTGGGTCAGAACTGGGCGGCGGCGAACACCGGGCTGAACTCGAGTAATTTCCGGGCGATCGAAACCAAGGGCAAGACGTTGTTCGCCGCGGGTGGAGTGGGCTCAGGCGTTTTCCGTTCAACCGATCAAGGCCTGAGCTGGACCCTGCTGGCCGGCGGTCTGCCGAGTTCCTCCTACCGGGGCTTTGCCAGCAACAGTCAGGTGATCGTCGCCGGCTCTTTCGGCGCCGGCGTTTTCTATTCGACGGACAATGGCGACACGTGGACAGCCATCAATCAAGGTCTGCCCGATCTCACCATCTTCGATCTGGAGGTGAACGAAGCCTACCTCACGGTGGCCACGAATACGCAGGGCGTTTTCCGTCTCGCGCTCTCCAATTTAAACTTGGGATCCGCCCTCACGATCCTGACTGCCCCGGCCAACCAGACGCTGGCCCCGGGGGCCACTCTCACGCTGACCGCCGGCGCCTGGGCGCCCGGCGGACAGCCGGCACCGAGCTATCAATGGCAGTTCAACGGGGCGAATGTCACCGGTGCGACCAGCGCCACGTTGACACTTTCCAATTTCCAGCCGGCCAATGCGGGCCTGTATTCCGTGATCGCGACCAGCGGCACCGCCGTCACGAGCGATCCCGCCGTCGTCGGCGTGGCCTCGAGCAGCAAGGTGATCGGAGCCGGCACGGTCGTCGGCACAAACATCGCGCACCCGAACGGCAATGTCTTCGACCAAGTGCTGCTCACAGGCGCGGCGGCCACCGTCACGGCCGATCCGCAAAAAATCACCCGCACTTCCTTCATCGATCGGTCCGACGATATCGTGCAAGTGGAGTTTAGCGGCGCGGGCACACTCTCGTTGGTGCTCGACAATGTCTCCGGCGCGGCGGCTCCCGTGAACTACAGTCAGCCGACCGTCGCGTATATGAAAGGTCACGCCACGATCGTGATCGCCGGCGCCGATGCCTCGACGAATATTTCGGTCTTCACGGTCGGCCGCGCGACCGCCGTCGATCCAACCGGGGCGTTCAACATTCTGCTGCCGATCAGCTCCACGAACGATCCGGCAAACAACGGGAGCGCGCTGTTCCAAGGTCACGGCGCAACCGCCTACGACGGCGTGGCCGGGATCGCCCTCATCGCGATCACCAGCACGAATGGCCGGTTCGGCGGAGTCCGCACAGCGAATGCCAGCTATTTCGCGACCCGAGGCGTGACGGGCATTTACGCGCCAGGGGTGACGTTCACCGGCCCGGTTTATGTGGGCGACCTCAGCGCGTTCGATGCGGCCACGCCCATGCTGTCGCTCGGTTCCGCCGCCATCACCCAAATCAACGGAGGCGATCTCTTCCAACAGAACGGCCAGCCCGTGCTCGTGAGCGGCATCACGCAATTGAATTTTGTCGCCGGAATTACCTCCGGCGGCGTGCTTCTCCCTGCCCAGGCCAATCAAGCGCAACTGACGCAGAACGGCACCAACGTCACCGCCCAACTCGTCGGCCACTCCACTCGTTTGTGAGAAGCTGTGAAAAAACTCCGGTTAGGAGGATTTGGCGAGCCGGCGAAGCATGAGGGCAGAAGCGGCGAGATAGATCATGGCCTCGGAATGAGCGGTCTTAACTTCATAATCCTTGGAGAGACGCCGGAAGTTGCCGAGCCAGGCGAAGGTTCGTTCAACGATCCAACGCTTGGGCAAGACGACAAAGCGATGGTCGTGGATTCTTTTCACGACATGGGCGGTGAGTTTGCGGTGGCGGGACAGTGCCGCCACCCAGTCGAGGAAGCGCCCGGCGTAGCCGCCGTCCACGAAGACGGCCTTCAGCCAGCCATAGCGGAGCAGGAACGGTTCCAGCAGTTTCGCCCCGTCGCGGTCTTGCAGTCCGGCCTGATGGACCACGCAGCCCAAAATCAGCCCGAGGGTACCCGCGTCGTCAGCTTCCGGCCGTAGTAGCCGCTGCGGTAGCCCCGGCGTTCACCCGAGCGTTCGCCCTTACCCACCCCCAGGGTGTCGTCCATCTCCGCTTCGAGCACTTCCTGCACGGTCGTCTCGAGCAACGCGCGCAGCGCGTCGTCGCCGGTTAAAAGCGCCAGCAATTGCTCGCGCGTCGTCATTGTTTTGGTCATGTCCTTGGTCGGACGGATCATGGTTTTTCCTTTGTTCGTGGTTTTTGGCTTCATCACCAAACCACCTACCATGATCCGTCTTTTTGCTGAACTTTCCGGACACTACCCCCTTGTTGACGGCCCGCGCCGACCGTCCGACCGAAGGCTCCAAAAGGAACCCCAGCTCCGCAGCCCTGGCACAGAAGTTGTGCTCACGCATGGCGACATAGGCGCCCCGTTGGGCCTGACTGGCCTCTTTCGACGACAAACATCTCCACCCTCCCGATCGCTTTCGTCATAGGCTAGTGCACTGTCTCATATAAGTCTTTACTATGTTAATGGAGGCGTGCCAAGCTCCGTTCGTGGCCCGACCGAAGCTGGCATTTACCCTGACGGACGAGCAGCGGCGTGAGTTGGAGCGCTTGGTCAAGGCGC
>JBEENF010000473.1:0-3424 GCA_041192325.1 Verrucomicrobiota bacterium | reverse complement strand
CAATCCCCGAAATTTCTCGCGAAACCGCTTGGCAGGGGGTGCTCAACGCTCTTTCGTTCGGCTTTAATGTCTACGTTCAAGCCCGCTGTTCTCGCCCTTGAAGACGGTTCCATTTTCCGGGGCCGCGCTTTCGGAGCTGACGCCACGGTTTCCGGCGAATGTGTCTTCAACACGTCGATGACCGGGTATCAGGAAATCCTGACCGACCCGTCGTATTTCGGTCAGATCGTGACCATGACAGCAGTCCAAATCGGGAATTACGGCATTAACGACGAGGACACCGAGGCTGCGGCCCCGAAGTGTTCGGGTTTTGTGGTCCGCGAATTATCGCCGGTGGTCAGCAACTGGAGAAGCAAGTTATCCCTCGACGAATATCTGCGGAAATACGGCATTCCCGGCATCAGCGAAATCGACACGCGGACGCTTACCAAAAAACTACGCGTCGACGGCGCGATGAAATGTTGTCTCAGCACCCTGCCGATGGCGGAGGAGACGGCGGTTCAACGCGCGAAAACCTGGCGTGACATGGCCGGGGCCGACTACGTCAAGGACGTGACCTGCGGTGAACCCTATCTCTGGAAACTGGACGACGCCTCGCACCATAATGCGCCGTATCTTCCGGTGGGCACGACGATGAACCTCCCCGGCGTTCCGGCGAAGAAGTTCCGCGTGGCAGCGTTCGACTACGGCGCCAAGCACAGCATTTTTCGCAAGCTGGTGAACCACGGATTTGAAGTGCAGGTTTTCCCGGCGAATGCCACGGCGGAACAGATTCGCGAACAAAAGCCGGATGCGGTTTTCCTTTCCAATGGTCCCGGCGACCCGGCCGCACTGCCTTATATCCACAAGACCGTAACAGGACTGCTGCGTGACTTTCCGATGTTTGGGATCTGTCTGGGCCACCAGATGCTGACGCACGCACTGGGCGGTTCGACGTTCAAGCTCAAGTTTGGACACCGCGGCGGGAACCAGCCGGTGAAGAACCTCGAAACCGGCAAGGTCTCAATTACCGCGCAGAACCATGGGTTCGCGACGGATCCGAAAGAGATCGAAAAACGCGGGGCGAAGATCACCGAGATCAACTTGAACGACAACACGGTGGAAGGCCTGCGACACACGTCGCTTCCCGTGTTCAGCGTGCAATACCACCCCGAGGCGGCGCCCGGGCCCAACGACGCCGACTCCCTTTTTCAGGATTTCTATAAAATGGTCGAAGCCCGCAAGGCCGGTAAAATCTAGCTCGTCGATAGAGAGAAGATTACCCGAGCAGCTGCTCAAACTTCACCGCGTCTTCCGGCGTATCGACTCCAAGGCCAGGATCTTCGGTGATCGCGCAGGCAATTTCGTACCCATTTTCCAGCACGCGGAGCTGTTCAAGTTTCTCGATTTGCTCCAAGCGCCCCAAGGGAAGTTGGGCCAATTTCCCCAGCAGATCCGCACGGTAGCCATAGAGTCCAAGATGCTTGTAACACGGATTGGCCGCGACCCACGCGTCGTCCACCACCCCACCTCTATCCCGCGCAAAGGGGATGGACGACCGCGAGAAAAACAGCGCGCGCCGGGCTGAAGGAGCCAGCACCACCTTCACCTGATTCGGATTGGCGAAATCCGCCGCGCGCGTAAATCGCGTGCCGAGCGTCGCCATGGGCGCTCCGCTCGAGAGAAGCTCCACCAACAGGCGGATCTGTCCGCCGGTGACCAGGGGCTCATCGGCCTGGACATTTACCACGAACTTCGCGTCCACCGTGCGATTGGCTTCAGCGAGCCGATCCGTGCCACTTTGGTGGGTTGAACTGGTCATCAAAGTTTGGAACCCAGCGGAAGAAAGGCACTGGTGGAGGAGTTCGTGATCCACGGCAAAGTACAGCGGGAACTCCGGCGCCTGTTGGGATATTCGCTCCGCAACCCATAAAAGAAGCGGTCGTCCCCTGATGGCATGCAACAACTTACGAGGGAAGCGGGTGGACTCAAGGCGACAGGGGACAATGATTGCGGTCTGAACCATTGCGGCCCAGCGTGGGAATCGGTTTTTAAGTTGCAAGCCACCGGGCCGGGCCGGATTTTGGAGGGTCTTTCCGAATACATGAACAAAAGCGACGCCACACCTGCAATCCAACCAGCCGTGAAAGAGTTGGTCGTGCAGAACAAGATGGGGATTCACGCCCGTCCGGCGGCCATGATCGTTCGAATTACCAACAAGTTTAAGGCCGAGGTGTTCGTCGAAAAGGACGAGGAGCAAGTGAACGGCAAGAGCATCATGGGCCTCATGATGTTGGCCGCGGGCAAAGGCTCCAAAGTGAAGTTTATCGCGACCGGCTTGGATGGTCCGGCCATGCTGGCGGAAATCGAAGCGTTGTTTGCCCGCAAGTTCGACGAAGCCTGAACGCCGGGGACAACGGGCGGAAGTGTGCTCCGCGCGCGACGGGGATTGGACTGAACCGCTAGAATCCGAAAAATTCGCGCGCTTTGGTCGTGCTGATGGCAGCCAGCTCTTCGCGATCGATCCCGAAGACCTCTGCGGCGGCAAAGTCGGCCGTATGCCGCAGAAAGGCCGGTTCATTGGGTTTGCCGCGATGGGGCATGGGAGTCAGATAAGGCGCATCCGTTTCCAGCATGAAACGTTCGATCCCTTGAGCCTTGGCCGCCGCCCGAACCGCCACCGCGGACTTGAAAGTGAGGATCCCCGTAAAAGAGCCCACCCCACCGCGTCGGCTGAGTTCGGCCATCTCAGCTTCGCCTTCGGTGAAACAGTGAAAGACCACCCGGCTCCAGTCCACGCCGCTCGCGTCGATCATCTCGACACACTCACGAAAAGCGCCGCGCGAATGAATGACGACTGGGCACGCCAGCCGCTTCACCAGCGCCAGCTGCGCCGCAAACGCCGCGCGCTGCCAGGCAAAGATCTTGTCCGCCTCCGCCGGCTCCGGCGGCAGATGGAAGCGATCCAGCCCGCACTCTCCCAGTGCGACAGGAAATGGCGCGGTCTGGGGCCCGCGTTCAGCCGCAGCCGCCACGGCGGTTGCCATCGGCTCCCAAAAACCCTCGATGAACGAAAGTTCGCGCTCCCAACCCGCATCGACCGAACACGGATGTAAACCCACCGAATAATGGATCACGCCGTGATTTTCGCGGGCCAGATCGCGGTAAAGGGACCAGTCTGCGGAAGAAGTCCCAATGGTGATCATCGCATCGATTCCCGCCTCTCGCGCCCGCGCCAAGGTGGCCGGCAGCGCGCCGCGCCGCGCAAACGACTCCAAATGCGTGTGCGTATCAATCAATCCCATCCCCGCATTCAACGGCGTGGAAAAACGGAGGCCAGCGCTTTCGCCCCTGAGACCTGAAAGACGTTCAGCCGTGGCGATTCCCGCCTTGGAACGGTCGATCGCCTTATCTGGTCCGGTAAACCGCGCCGTAACGTTCGGAG
>JBEENF010000472.1:0-3431 GCA_041192325.1 Verrucomicrobiota bacterium | reverse complement strand
AATACTACAACTCGAAAAACAATGGCCGGCAACCCGTGCACAACGCCCGAATCACCGCGGTTTATGAGCTGAAACTTCCTTACAATTCGCAGAGGATCGTGGCCAGTGCCGTTTATCATGACGCGATGCCCGGGGACTATCGCTATACCGAGTTCGTGGATCCCGCCGGCGGCAATTTCAAGGGCACTTTAAATGCAGCCAGCACCTTGGCGACCAACGCGGCGAACAACACCGTGATGAGCCAAAACTATTTTTATCGGCGGTTCTACTTAAAGGATGGTGATCGCGGCGAGCTTACCAAAGGTGGCGCAATTCCCGGCCAGTCGATCATTGCCCGCGACCCCGTGGCCGATGGCGCGACTGGCCGGCTCTCCAGCCGTCTATATCGCACACCCGCCTATGGCATCGGTTCTGACGGTTCCTATTTTGGCGGCCGCGTTCATACGCTCGTTGGCTGGCGCCGCAGTTCATTCAATCAGGATCCGAGCCGTGACTTTTATAATCACGTTACCAAGGAAACGTACAAACTTGATACTCCGCTCAGCAACGTGCGGACGCGGATTGATGCCGATTCCTACAATTACGGAGCGGTGGTTCATTTCTCCAAGAATGTCGGGGCGTATTACAACTACGCCGAAAGCGTATCGCTGTCTTCAGGCGTCGGCGGCGCCCAGCTCACCCCCGGTAAATTGAGAGGCCCCTTGATGGGTAACGGGCGGGAATTTGGTCTGCGCTGGGCTTTCCTTGAAGGGCGCTTGGAATCCAACTGGACG
Organism: Verrucomicrobiota bacterium; assembly: GCA_041192325.1. Lineage (GTDB taxonomy): Bacteria > Verrucomicrobiota > Verrucomicrobiia > Opitutales > Opitutaceae > ER46. The sequence goes on along the minus strand of JBEENF010000472.1, from coordinate 2,658 downwards.
TACTTTATCACAAATGCCACGAAGAATGCGGCAAATCCCGCGATTCCAGCAAACGTGCGGCAAACGGAATTGGGCTCGATCTTTGGGGCAGAGATCGACACTGCTGGCACGGACATTCAATCTACCTGCTCCACAGGCTTGGAGTTCGAGACGGTGGCGAATCTGACGAAGAACTGGCGCCTGACTTGGAATTTCTCGAAAAACGAACTCGCCACCTCGGAGCGGTATCCGCAACTGAAGGCGTTTCAAGCGGCGGCAAAGGCAAAAAATATCCCGACGCCCGATACCGATACCTTTCTTGCCAGTGCGCCGGACGGCACGCCATTGCCGGGGTTCACCAAGCTTCGCTCCAATCTTGTGACGATGTATCGTTTCGAGAGCGGCCGTCTCAAGGATTTCTCCATGGGCGGTGGCGCGCAATTCCGTGCCAAATCCTACACGGGTAATTTCGATCTGAATCTGGACGGAACGGCGGAGGAAATTTGGAGCGCCGGGTACACGCTGTATAATGTGATGTTTGCCTATCGCGCCAAGATTTTGAATCGACGGGTAGACTTCAATTTGAACGTCAACAATCTGCTGGATAAGGATTACTTTCGGTCTTTCGCGTTGGCGACAGGAGCTTGGGGCGAGGGACGGAATTACCGATTGGCTGCTCGGATCGCGTTTTGAGCGGGTGATCTGGGTGGCGTGGCGCACCCGCCCCGGCGGTTTATTGCGTCTGGGAGCTGCAGCATGGCCCAGCTTCCGCTACTCGCTTGGACCTTGTTCATCCGCGCGAATTTGTGCCGTCACTCATTCGCCCGGCTGGAATCGGTCTCGAGAGAGGGAGGGTAGCCGCGACTTCCGATTACATCGGCGGCGGACGAATTTAGCTGGCGCGTCATTACACCCGGCACACGTTGGTATCATGCTGAAATTGTTGTTCATCGGTGACATTGTGGGCCGCCCGGGACGGGATATTGTGGCCGAGAGGCTGCCGCGCCTGCGCACGGAGCATGGCATCGACTTTGTGATCGCGAACGCGGAAAACGCCGCGGCGGGCGCTGGCATCACCGGCTCGATCGCAAAATCGATACTCGAGAATGGCGTCGATGCGATCACCTTGGGCGACCATGTCTGGGATCAACGCGGCTGGGAAAATGAGATTGGCGAAATGGAACGCGTCTGCCGGCCCGCAAATCTGCCGGCCGCGTGTCCTGGTTGGGATCACTTGATCATCGAAACTCGCGGATTCCGAGTCGCCGTGTTTACGGTGCTCGGGCGAAGTTTCATGAATCTTAAAGCGGACTGCCCCTTTCTCGCGGCTGACCGCATGATTGAACGGCTAAAGGCTCAAGCGGACGCGATCATCGTGGAGATTCACGCTGAGGCGACTTCAGAGAAACAAGCCATGGGGTGGCACCTCGATGGCCGGGCAACTGCGGTACTTGGCACTCACACGCACGTTCCGACCGCCGATGCCCGTGTGCTTCCGAAGGGCACGGCATTCATCTGCGACGTGGGGATGACGGGTCCTTATGCCAGCGTACTGGGGCGTGAGGTAAAACCGGTAATTGCCCGTTTCCTCGATGGAATGCCGCGACGGTTTGAAGTCGCCACCGAGGATGTTCGTCTCTCTGGCGCTTTAATTCAGATCAGCGCCTCCATGGCGCGCGCCGAGAAAATTGAGCTGTTGACGGTCAGACGATAGTGCGTCGAACGCCAGCACGCCTCCAGCCGGAGTCGCTACGGAAAGGAACTCGGCCACGCTCACGTGAGGAAAGCGATGCAACAGGCGTGCAATTCCCGGAGCGCGCCTGCCGCCGCCCAGCCCGGTACGGAACTGTTGTTGCAGGCCGAGTCGGAACTCCGACGGCTCGGGCGGTTGTGGCTGGCGGGCGCGGACGTTCCTGTGATCGGCGATTATGGTCGAGACTATCGCGGAGTAGTCTTTGGCCAAGTAAACCCTGGCGATCGCGAGCTCGACCGCGCCGCAACAGATCCTAGATCGTGACCATTTCGTTTTGGATAATATCACGCGCGGGGTCGTTCGCGGGGGATTGGCCGGTGCGCGCAGATGAGCCACGACGGGTGAAATCAGCCGGCGCGGATCCGGACTAACCCGCCGGCCGAGGTGAACGATGAGCTCACGCTTGTACTCGCCGAGACCGCGATGACGGCCTTATTCAGCACTCGAACGTGCGCTTGCGTCCCGGCTGACGGCTACTGCGCGGTGATGCGTCTGGAATGTATTTGCGGGCAAGCGGTTGAATTGCCGCGGCAATTTAGGCACGCGCACCAGCTCTGATCGGGTGCGGTAGACCTCGAGAAACGGTGATGCTGAGACCGAATCTTGTGAACCAATACGCGATTTTCGGGACCGTTGTTTTGTTCTGTCATCGACACGTCTAACCCGAGTTGTTGAGAGTTCTGTCCAAGAAATCCACACCCAATGGAAAACCTGCGCGGGGCGACAGCTCCAAATTCGCGGATCAAGGTTTCAGTGAAAGTAAAGACCTTCGTGTTGGACACGAATGTTCTACTGCACGATCCGCAATCGATCTATAAATTCGAGGACAACAACCTTGCGATACCGGTGGAGGTTCTCGAGGAGTTGGACTCGATCAAAGGCGAGCAATCCACCGAGCGGGGCCGCAGCGCCCGGCGCGTTCACCG
>JBEENF010000471.1:0-3449 GCA_041192325.1 Verrucomicrobiota bacterium | reverse complement strand
AGTACCAGGCCGGCCAGAAATACTATGCCGACTGGTGGCTGGGCCTCGAGGCGGGGCGGTCGATCACCATGCGCTGGTCGGAGTACATCTCAGGGCTCGGCGGTAGCGAGGGAAACATGGATGCGGCCGAGCGCAGGGTGTTTCACTCGAAGCGCTTTTCGCAGGCGAATGAGATCCTTGAGGAGCTTGGCGTGCGGAAAGCGCTTCACTGGTTCGTGATCAACGATATCCCACCGGAGAACATTGGGCGCAAGTTTTGGGGGTATAGCGGCCAGAGAGCCGCCTCGGCATCGGCTGTCACCGCCCTCGGGTTGGCGCTTCAGCGCTTGGCGAAATTCTACGGGCTGGTAAAGTAGCCGCATGAACCAGCGGCTTAAACGGCTTGAGGCCATGCGCAACAATCCGCGCGCCGATTGGACCATTGGTGACGTAAGGGCAGCATGCTCTGGCTTAAATGTGAGTTGCCAGCCGCCCTCAAACGGATCACATTGGACCGTATCTGACCCGGCGATGGAAGAGATACTCACCATCCCCGCCAGGAAACCTATCAAGCCGCCGTACATTGTGGCCTTGATCAAGTTCCTGGACGAAGTGCAGAAGCGGAGGACACCATGAGCCGAATTGATTATCGCGTCGAATTGCGCCCACTGAGCGCTGCCGATGGCGGCGGTTATCTGGCTATTGTTCCCGCTCTCCCTGGCTGTCGAGCTGACGGCGCCACGCCGGAAGAGGCGATTGCCGATGTTGCGGATGCTATCGTGGAGTGGAAAGCTGCCTGCAAAGCCCTTGGGAGGACAATTCCAGAGCCTGAAACACAGGTGGCGTAAAAAAGCTCTAACCCCGTTACGTGGGTTTGTGCCTATCACCGTATCATCGATTGAGTTGCCCCGCGGCGAAAGCTTGCGGGGTTTAGCTTTTCCAAGAGGTTATCATGGCCGAAGCTAAAGTTGGCCGGCCGACTGTTTTCACGCCGGATACCAAGGATTTGATCCTCGAGTACATCGAGGCGGGGCTCAGTAATCACGAGGCCTGTCGCATGCTTGGCATGCAATTCCAGAACTTTTACCTCACGTTGAGCCGCGACCCGGAGTTCCGTGAGCGCTACGAGCGCGCCAAAGCGGCGGCTGTCGATGCGCTGGTGGACGAAGGTGAGCGGGCGACCGCGCAGGCGCTGGCGGCCGAGAGCGGCGCCCAGGTGGCCGGCATCAAGGTCTATGCGGACTACAAGTTCAAGATGGCCTCCCGCCTGGCGCCGCAGCGCTGGGGCGAGAAGAGCTCGGTCCACGTCACCGGCTCGATCTCCGACGACCCGCAGGAGATGGCCAAGCGCGTCGCGTTCCTCGAGGCGCTGAACGGCGGCCAGGACGAAGAGGGCCCGGAGGATGCCTCCGAGCCCTGATCGGCGTGTGTGGCGGTCTGTGGCCGTCTAGGCGGCATCCAGCGCGCGGTAGACGCTGCTGACACCAATGCCTAGCTTCCGGGCGATGGCGGTGGCCCCGAGGCCCTGGGCCTTGAGCTCGAGGATCTCGGCGCTCTTGGCCCGCGCGGTCGGGGCGCGGCCCTTGTACAGGCCCTTGCTCTTCGCCACGGCGATGCCTTCGCGCTGCCGTTCAAGCATCATCTCGCGCTCGAACTGGGCAACGCCGCCGAACACTGTCAGCATCAGCTTGCCGGTGGGTGTGCTGGTATCGAGGTTCATGGCGAGGATCTGAAGGCCGACGCCCTTGCGCTCGAGCAAGCGGACGATGTCCATGAGATTTCCCATGCTGCGAGCCAGGCGGTCAAGCTTGGTGACGACGAGCACGTCGCCTTCGCGGGCGAAGTCCAGCGCGGCTTCAAGCTGCTGGCGCTCTGCAACGCTCGACACCTGTTCGGTGAAGAGCTTCTCGCAGCCGGCAGCCTGCAGGTCACGGACCTGGGCCTCGAGCCCGGCAGCCTGCTCGAGGGTGGATGTTCTGGCGTATCCGATGATCATGGGTTCCTCCCGTTGATGTCTTAGACGTTATGACACGAAACCCTACCAAAAGGCAATAGCGATTTATATGGGAGGATGTCGAGGTCTTCCCAGTCAGGCAGGCCCCAGTGGCAGGCACGGTAATCTCGCCGAGATCTCGCCGGTAATCTCGCCGGTAATCTCGCCGGCAATCTCGCCGAGATCTCGCCGACCCACCTGCCGCCGACCGACCCGACCCGACCCGACCAGGCCGCCGGCGCCTCGCCGACCGGCACCGGCCGAGGGGTGGGGGGGTGTGATCGAGGGGGTGGCATGGCCCCCTCGTGGGGCCCTCGCTGCGGTTGTGCCCTGCCGTTTTTGACTAATTCAGAAAAAGTGAACCTGCCGTAAGGGAAGCCACATTGGTCATCTCTGAAGAAGAACTGCGCGCTCGCGTGACCTACGACCCGGAGACGGGAAAATTTTACAGAAAAAATTCAAAAAACGAATTGGTCGAGGCCTACTGCTGGATGCGCAACGGCTACCTCGTGTTGCGCTTCCGACAAAAGAACGGTCGGCGTGACAAGATTTACGCCCACCGCCTAGCGTTCTTTCTGTCCTACGGCCGATGGCCAAAAATGATCGACCACGCCAACGGCGACAAGACGGACAACAGGCTCTGCAATCTCCGTGAATGTACGCCCGCGCAGAACAGCGTGAACCGTGTTGCTGACAAGAACATGCACGGCTACCGCGGCGTCTACTACAAAGCCAAAGACCGGCGTTACGAGGCTTATTGCGGCGACACTTACGCCGGCAGCGGCAAGACCCCCGAAGAAGCCGCCCGCGCCTATGACGCCGCCGCCCTCCGCATCTACGGCGAGTTCGCCCGACTGAATTTCGCCTGAAGGAAATTCCTGATGCCCATCGTCAAAGCCGGCGAGCTGTTCGCGGGATACAACAAGCCGAAGCGCACGCCCGATCACCCGACCAAGAGCCACGCTGTGCTGGCGAAGGTGGGCGACAAGGAGAAGCTCATTCGCTTCGGGCAGCAAGGCGTCACCGGCGCCGGCAAGAACCCGAAGACCGAGAAGGACAAGGAGCGGCGGGCTTCCTACTACGCCCGGCACAACGCCCAGGATCCGAACCCGGACAAGATGTCTGCGCGGTACTGGGCGCACAAGACGAAGTGGTGAGGTTGATGGCCAAGAAGCCTTTCTGGGACAAGCCTGCACCGGCGAAAAAACCGACCAAGCTCTCCGACCTCCAGAAGGCCGCCGCCAAGCGCCGCGCCTCTGAGGCGGGCCGTCCCTATCCCAATCTTGTGGACAACGCCTGGGCGGCACGGAAGGGCAAGTGACAGCAAAGAACCGCCTGACGCCGCACCTTGAAAAGATCGAGGCGGTCAAGGACAAGAAGAAGCTTGCCAAGGACATTGCCGCGGCGACGAAGCACCTGAAATTCGTCCCGTGGCCGGGGCCGCAGACACAGGCTTACCTGTCGAAGGCAGATGAGC
>JBEENF010000470.1:0-3450 GCA_041192325.1 Verrucomicrobiota bacterium | reverse complement strand
ATACGCGGTCATCATCAATACTGCCGGCCGCTGCGGAAGCGCGAGTGCCTTGTCGATCACCTTGAGGCCGGATTTTCCCGGCATGCGCAGGTCGGTCACCACGACCTCGAACGGCTGAGCATCCATGAGATTGAAAGCTTCCTCCGCGTTCGCCGCAACCGTCACGTCGTAGCTTTCGGCGAGAGCCTGTTGGAGGCCTTCGCGCGTGTGTTTTTCGTCGTCAACGATAAGCACGCTGGGCGCCATGCGCACATTCACGCGGCGCGGTGAACGCTGGTCAAGCCTGCCCGCCTACTTCTTCGGCTCCGCCCGAAGCTGCTGCGTCCGGGATGCCAGATTGCTGAGCGTGATGCTCGGCGGAGGCGTGGTGTCGACCAAAGCCAGAAATTTCTCGCGCCGCGCTTGGAGCAGGCGCAGCACTTCGGGCTGCTGGGGAGCGTCGAGTTTGTAATCGTTCACCATGCGCTCGAGGCGCCAGTTGATGGCCACGGAATAAAGCGCATTCCACAGCGGCTGCTGCCGGAGCTGCTCGATCTGTTGGTCGCTTAACGGCCCGGCGCCACTCGTCTCCGCGTCGCGGTTGGCGCGCCACTCGGCGCTGCGCTTTTGACGCGCTTCGAACAAAATGCGCTGGGATGGCGTCAAAATTTTCAACAGCTCGTGGTCAAATTCGGCGGCAATTTCGTCGAGCCGCTTATGATAAGCCTCGATCTGAGGGCGTACTTTTTCGATGTCCGCGATCAGTTTGGCACGGTCGGGAGAGCCTGGCCGCGGGGGAGGGTTTTTTGCCGCTCCGGCCGAAGGGCCCGCTGGCGCTCGAACAAATTCGATGCCGGGAGCGGGCGCCGACGGCAGTGCCCGCGTTTGTCCGGTCCACGAGCGGACCCCATAACCCGCGGCGAAGGCGATCACCGCCAACAGGGCCATCATCAAGCGCTGGATCATTGCAGCAGATCGAAGTCACTGGCCTCGGCGGCCAGCGCTGCCCAGCTCGCCAGCGCGCGCTCTTCCTCGAGCCGGGTGGAACGGGTGTGCAACGCGAGAACGGCCACCACGCACACGGCCACCGTCGCAGCGCCCAGGGTAAACTGGGCGAGCAGGGTCGGCATCTTCTCGGGCAAGGCCCACGCGGCTCGCAAAACGCGCTCCGCAAACCCCGGGCGAAGCTGGGCCGCGCCGATGGCGTTCATCTGTCGCCAGACTTCGGGACCAGGTCCCCGCGTTGCCCGCAAAACTCCTTCGGCAAAGCCGGTCGGCAACTCGGCGCTGGCGCGCGCGCGGAGGGCACGCCAGGCTTTTTCTTCAGTCTTCATGGGTGGGTTGATAGTGCTCGCGAAGATGTTCCCGCGCGCGGTGGAGGCGAGCTTTCACCGCGGCGACACTCGTTGAAAGGATTTCGGCAATTTCAGCATGGCTGCGTCCCTCCTGGACCAGCGCCAGCAGTGCGCGATCCTGCGGACGGATCTGCGCGAGCGCATGGCGCAAGGCATCCAGTTCTTCCGTGTCCACCGCGCCAGCGGGTTCTGGAATGTTTTCGTGTTCCTCCCCGAACGGGAGGAATATCCGGCGCAGCTTCTGCCGGCGGAGCTGATCAATGCAGGTATTTCGCGCGAGGCGAAAGAGCCAGGATTCGAATTGCGCCGGAGCCTGCAAGCCGTCGAGCGCGCGGATCATCTTTATAAACACCTGCTGGCACAGGTCTTCGACATAATCACTGCGTCCGGTCATGGCGTAAACGAAGCCGGCGACCCGGTGCTGATAGCTCAAAATGAGCTCACGCTGGGCGCCTTCATCACCCTTTTGAGCGCGACGGACGAGGTCGGCCACAGCTGTCGTTGACGTTGGATCCATGCGGGAAGCATAGGTGTGAGCAGCAAGACGCCCGGAACGCCAGAAAGATTCGCCTTGGCCCCGCGTCGCCACCCTTGCAATCGCCGCAACCTTAGCGTCGGCTGGGCGTCGAACGATTCCCTATGAAGATTTCCGCGTGGTTCCCCGTGACAGGTGTTTCGCTAGCGCTGGGCTTTTTGCTCGCCGCCGTAGGCTGCAAATCGACGGACTTGCCCCGCGATTTGATGGCGGAAGAGGCTCGAACCAACGATCCGGCCATCGAGCGGCCCGTCGCCATGCGTGGAGAAGGCACGTTTCAAGGCGGAAAGCTGATGGCGATGGCCACTGTAAGCCGGGGGTTTGATCGCGGGAGCCGTGGAGTGGCCCCTCGGCGCGGGACCAAGGAATGGGATATGAACCGCCCCAACAATCGTCGCGATGACGATGCGGGGTTTACCCAAGTCTACAGCTTGTCCGAGGACTCTTCCGACGAGGAGCGCAAGGAAGTCATGGAGGACTATATCCGCCAGGCTAAAGCCCGCCGGGCCGCTGGCAGCCCGATGCCGCCCGTGACATTGCGGGTGTTGCTGGAAAACCGCGGCGCCGAACCGATGGAAGTGGAGGTCACGGAAGTGAATTCGGACTTGGGCAATTTTGCCGTAAGGCCCCCCAAACTGACGATCGCCCCAGGACAAAAAGGGACGCTCGATCCGATGGTTTCCCAGCTGGGTGTCATGAGCGATGAGATCCCGCTGAAGCTGGCGGTCCGAGTTGCCGGCAAGAAGGAGAACCAGGTCATCGTCGTGAAAAACGTGATCTCAAATTCATTGCGCAAAGAGTTCGAAAAAGCGCAAACGCGCTAGGCGGCCGACACCAGGCAAAAAGCGGCTGCCGCTGTGCATAGCGGACAAGGTTTCAGCCGCCCTAAGTCGGACATTCAGTGCCGCGCCCCTCAGCTGTGGAGCATTCGTACTCGCCGGTCTTTTCGGGGAAATTGCAGCGTGACGACCGTCCCGACGCCGGGCTTGCTCTCCAGGCCAACTTGTCCGCCGTGTTCACGCATGATCCGTTGGGCAATCATAAGGCCCAATCCGTGTCCGCCCGCTTTCGTGGTATGATAGGGCTGAAACAACCGGACCAGATCCTCCTGTTTGATGCCACTGCCGGTGTCCCCGAAAAGCAGATAAACCAGTTCATCGTCGACGCGTGAGCGGATGCGGAGCTTGCCGCCGGGACGCATGGCCTCCAGCGCGTTCTTGGTGATGTTGAAAAACACCTGCTTTAGCTGATTCCGGTCGGCCATAACGACAGGTAAGGTTCCGGTTTCCGCTTCAACCTCGATGCCCCGATCCGCCAATTCGCGGTGCTGGAAGCGCAAAACTTCGGCCAGGACATCGCCCAAGTCCGTCTCGCGGAGATCGGGGGGTTGAGGGCGAATCGCCTCGAGAAAATTGCTGATGATGCCGTCCAGACGGGTCACCTCGTCGCGGCAGATCCGGACTGATTCGGCGACCGACTCGGTGTCTTTGGATTCCTTTAGCTTTTTCAATTTCCTCTCCATCAACTGCAGATGAATGGTGAGGGAATTCAGCGGGTTGCCCAGTTCATGGGCGACGCCTG
>JBEENF010000469.1:0-3454 GCA_041192325.1 Verrucomicrobiota bacterium | reverse complement strand
TCGTGGGGAAGTAGTCGCGGAACGAATAGGCGGCGAGGCTGAGCAAAAGCCGCGGCTGGCCGGGACGGTGGAAAGGCTGGCCCCACGCGCCGAAAGGCGCGGCGGCGGCCAGGCTGGCGGTGGCTGAAACTTTGAGAAAATTCCGGCGGGTCAGGGTATTCATGGGTGCAGTTGGACCAAACCAAAGGGACGCGGAGGTGGAAAGAAATTTTGCCGCCCCCGGTCGCCGTACCGCAGTGGAGCTGGTTTCTGCCTCCGAGTCAAACGACGGTAGCCTCTGCGACGTAACGGTTTTTGTTTGCCTGCATTTTTGCTTTTCCAAGATCCTGCCCCGTCACCGCGCTGCGCGACGCGTTCGCAAATATCACCCCTTTTCTTTGATGGCCTTAAACCCCCTTGTCGCGCTGGCGATCAGCGTCGCCCTCATCATCGGCTTGATTGGCGTGCTGCGCCTCCACGCCTTTTTCGCCCTCATCATCGCCGCCGCCGCCGTCGGCCTGATGACGGCCGGCGAACGCAGTGGCGGAGCGGTGATAGAAACCATGATGGGGGAGTTTGGCGCGTCAGCCGGAAAGATTGGCTTCTCCATCGCGATCGCGGCGGTCATTGGGGCGGCGCTGTTGGAGAGTGGCGCGGCGGATCGGATTGTGCGGTCCTTTATTGCGGTGCTCGGCGAAAAGCGGGCGCCCCTGGCGCTTTTCTCCGCCGGCTTCGTGCTCGGGGTGCCGGTTTTTTTTGACACGGTTTTCTTCCTGCTGGTGCCCCTGGCGCGGGCTTTGAGCGCGCGAACCGGACGAAATTATCTGCTGCATCTGCTCGCGATTTGCACCGGCGGCGTGATCACTCACGCCACCGTGCCGCCTACACCGGGCCCGTTGGCGGTGGCGGAAATTCTGCGCCTCGATCTGGGCGCGGCGCTGGTCGGCGGACTCGCCGCTGGCCTTCTGCCCGCCGCGGCCGGGCTGGCCTTCGCCGCCTGGCTGAACCGGCGCAATCCCGCACCCCTTCGTTCCACGCCCGGGTCGCCCGTGGCGACCGGCGCGAAGGCCGTTGAGCAAAGCGAGCAGGACCTGCCCGGCTTTGCGCTCTCGGTGGCGCCGGTGGTCTTGCCCGTGGTGCTGATCGCCGCGGTGTCCGTCGCCGCCACCTTCCGGTCCAGCGTGTCCCCGGACGCCATGAGGGTGCTGGAACTTCTCGGCAACAAGAACGTCGCGTTGTTTTTCGGCGCCATCATCGCCGTCGGCGTTTACCTCCGCCAGAAGGGACTGGGCTGGCGCCAGACCGGGCATGTGGTGGGCGAGCCCCTGGCGCCGGCCGGCGTCATCGTCTTCATCACCGCGGCGGGCGGCGCCTACGGCGCCATGATCAAGAACGCGGGCGTGGGAGAACTGATCAAGGGATGGGCCGAAGCCCAGGGTCTCAACGTGCTCGTGCTCGCCTGGTGCATGGCGGCGCTTTTGCGCGCGGCCCAGGGGTCAACCACCGTCGCGGTGATCACCACCTCGGGGCTCATGATGTCCCTCGGCGGAAGCCAGGCGTTCGGGGTCCACCCCTTCTGTTTGTATGTGGCGATTGGTTACGGCGGCGTGTTCCTGTCGTGGATGAACGACAGTGGTTTTTGGCTCTTTAGCCGGATGAGCGGACTGGACGAGCGCGAAACCCTTCGCTCCTGGACGCCGTTGCTCTGCGTCATCTCGCTGGTGGGCCTCGCGGAGGCGTGGGTCCTTTCGCTGTTCCTCCCCGTCGCGCGCTGAGAGAACAGGCTCGGCGGCTGGTTAAAATCGGCTGGATTAATCGAAGAACGGAAACAGCCGCTTCAGCTCGGCCTCGTTCGGCTGCCCGCCGTATTCACAAATCTCGAAGGCCTCGGCATGCTTCGCCTGCGGCTTGCCGCCCGGGTACCACTTCGCGAGCTCCTGGTGGTGCTTCGCCGCGGCGGATTGGTTACGCCGCGAAAAGCTTTCGCGAACCTCGCGGCGGCGTTTTTCCTGGCCGGCCGCGTCCGCCGGATACAGCGCGGCGGAGCCGCCCGCGCCGCCTTCCGCGAACTGCGAAATCATGACGCCGAGCGCGTCCAGTTTCTTCTCGATCACCGCGTCGATCGAGATCGCGATGTCCGCCCTGGAAGGCAGAGGTTTCTGGAACCGGTCCATGTAGTACATGAACACCGGATTTTTCTTCATCGCCGGCACATCGGGACAAAAGAAAGGCACGGTCACCATGAAGGCGGCGTCCTGCACCAGCACGCCGGTGTAACGGTGGTCGGGATGATAATCATTCGGGCGCGGCCCCAGTACGAGGTCGGCGTTCCACTCGCGAATCAGGCGGGTGAGCTTCCGGCGATTTTCCAAGGTGGGTTCGAGTTCACCGTCGTGGTTGTCGAGTACCACCCCCTGAATGCCCAGAATCTCGTGCGCCTGATCGACTTCGCCCTTGCGACGCACCGCCAGGGGCCCCCCCGCTTCCTGCCAGTGGCCGATGTCACCGTTCGTGACTGAGACGAATAGCACGTGATGGCCTTTGCTGGCCCACAATGCGCCGACTCCGCCCGCCTGAAGTTCCGCGTCGTCGGGATGCGCGCCGAACGCGATAATGCGCAACTTGCCGTCGGCGGGCGGCATTTTGATGCCGGGGATGGCGGCAATGGCGGGCGAGGTGAGCGCCGCGAGGCCGCAAAGGGCGAGGTTCAGAGCGAACAGACGAATTCTTGGGTTCATATTATATAATGGGGTGAATGCGCGTGACGAAAGGCGTGTTAGCGGAGCGGGGTGAATGCCGCAAGGGCTTGTCTGGTCTGCCGTCGTGAACGCTGCGGGACCGCGCGCCGAAGCTGGCTCATGGTAGAGCTGGCGCGCGGTGGCGGGTTTTTTGCGCCGAAGCGGCACTGCCCGAGCCGGTCGAGACCTCCCCCACGCCTGGCCGGAGATTGTCCGTGGGGTGCAACTCGCCTCGCTGGTGGGAGTCGAAGCCCGTCCGTGTGGGTGGGATCGACCCCGTCACCCTGCGAGGAAAATGCGACGAATTGGGGTGCGGGACCATCTCATCCGCCCGGGCGCGGGTGCGGTAATCTTCAGGGCATAAAGATGATCTGCAGAACAGCAACGAGGTATTTCCACCGGCTGGCAAAAGCCGCCGGTGGCACCGTGTTGCTGCTGCTGGCAGGTTGCCACTCCGCTATCCGTTCACCGGCCGCGCTCAGTTTCGATGCGGCCCCCGCGGCCAGCCGCTCCACCGCTGACCCTGTGCCATGGACCGGCCGCGTGTTTTCCAGTGCGGAGCTGGGAGCGCGCACGGGCGCGATCTATCTGAGCGACGAGACCTACGCGGAGGTGAACAGCCGCTGGTTGAAGCAGTATTACACCGATTTCCGCCGGGAGCTGAACCGACAGGGGGTGATGAGAGGAGGCGATCGCTTCGATTGTGTCCGCTTCTCCGATTTTTATTCCGGTCTGGC
>JBEENF010000468.1:0-3455 GCA_041192325.1 Verrucomicrobiota bacterium | reverse complement strand
TGATGTAATGCAAACAGCCGTAGAGCGTCGTCGTTTTGCCCGAACCGGTGGGACCCGTCACCAACAGTATGCCGTCGGGTAGCGTGATCAACTTTTCGAAAGTGGCCGCATCGTCGCTGAAAAATCCCAGTTCGGGCAGCCCGAGCGTCAATCCCTCCTTGTCGAGAATGCGCATGACGATGCTTTCCCCATGAGCAGTCGGCAGCGTGGACACCCGCAGGTCGAGTTGCTTTCCGCCGACCGCGATCTGTATTCGCCCGTCCTGCGGCATGCGCTTTTCGGCGATGCTGACATTCGCCATGATTTTCAGGCGTGAGATCATCGCGAGCTGCAGACGCTTGGGTGGGTTCTCCACTTCGATCAACACCCCGTCGATCCGGTAACGAACACGCAGACGTTTCTCAAGCGGCTCGATGTGAATGTCGGAAGCCCGCCGCTGAATCGCTTCGAAAATAATTTGATGAACGAGGCGGATGATGGGCGCATCCGCCTCGGCATTGCTCGCATTCGCCGCGCCATTGGCTTCCGTGACAACGGCAGCCTGTTCGGCGCCGGCCGACATGTTCCCCAACAACGCGTCCATCGAAGAGGCGTCCTTGCCGTAGAAGCGGTCGAGCGCCGAACTGATGTCCGCTGCCGTGGCGACCAAAGGCTCGATCGGAATGCCCAGGAGGTACCCCAACGCGTCGATCCCATCGGTCTCGATGGGATCGGCAATTGCCACGCGCAACCGGCCGTTTTCGCGCCCCAGCGGCAGCAAACGGTGCCGCGCTGCGATGGCGCGCGGCACCAGTTCCAGCGCGTCCGCTGGCACACGGATATTAGCCAAATCCGGGGCCAGCCCCATGCCGAATTCAGCAGCAAGTAATTCAGCGACGCGACGGTGATCGATTGCGCCGTCCGCAATCAAGCTGTTCAAAACACTCGCCGCCGGCGAATCCACACTCCCGGTCAACTTAGCGCGCACAGCCTCAATTTGTGCGGAATGCAATACGCCGCGGGCAAGCGCGAGCCGGAGAACAAGCTCCTCTGCTTGCGCCCCGGCGCCGGCTGGAGGCGGCATCATGTATGATTCTCCAGGCTGCCCCTCACTTCGCCGGCCCCGCAGCTTTTCCCCGCTCGGCACTGGACTGCGATTGGCTCAGTCATGGTTACTCCGGAGAGGACGTCGGGGCGGAAGGAAGGTATCGGGCGGGGCATGGCTGCCGGCAAACGGATGCTATTTTGGCGCCAGGCTCAGCAGGAACTCTGCGTTCGATGTGGTCTTCTTCAGGCGCGTAATGAGCATCTCCATCGATTCAATCGGGCCCAATCCCTGCATCGCGCGCCGCAATCCATAGATCCGCTGCAACTCCTCGGGATGGTAGATCAGCTCTTCTTTTCGCGTGCCCGAGCGATCGATGTTAATGGCCGGGAAGATCCGCCGCTCGACCAAACCACGGTCAAGATGGAGTTCGCTATTCCCCGTTCCCTTAAACTCCTCGAAGATGATCTCGTCCATGCGACTGCCAGTGTCGACCAGAGCGCTGGCGACAATCGTCAAACTGCCGCCGCCCTCGATGTTGCGCGCCGAGCCGAAAAACCTTTTGGGCTTTTGGAGCGCATTGGACTCAAGTCCGCCTGACATCGTCTTGCCCTGATTGCCGGCGAGAGCGTTGTACGCGCGAGCGAGCCGGGTGATCGAATCGAGCAAGATGACGACGTGTTCGCCTTGTTCGACGCGTCGCCGGCAAATCTCAATCACCATCTCGGCGCAATGCACGTGGCTTTCGGGCGTTTCGTCGAAGGTGGAGGAAACGACTTCACCCTTGGTATGACGCCGAAAATCGGTAACTTCTTCCGGTCGCTCATCGATGAGCAGGAGGATCAGTTTCACTGCGGGACTGTTCTCCGATATCGAATTTGCGATGTTCTGCAGGAGGATCGTTTTGCCCGTGCGCGGCGGAGCGACAATTAAACCCCGCTGACCAAAACCAATCGGCGTGAGGATATCCACGGCGCGCATCGAGACGTCCTTGGTGTGAATTTCCGGCGCCTCCAACAAAATACGCTGCAAAGGATAGTATGGCACGAGCTCTTCAAACGGCGTGACTTTCGATATTTCTTCGGGCGCGCCGCCCATGACGGAATCGATCCGGATCACGGAAGGACAGCGCTCTCCTTCCTGCGGGGGTTGCAACGTTGCCTCCACGCGATGGCCGCGCTTCAGCCCGTAGCGCTTCACCAAACTTTCGGGCAGATACGCGTCTTCGGGATAAAGGCGATAGTTGACCTTTTCATGTACGACGAAGGATCCACGGTCGGTCACGTCGATATAGCCTAGATCGCGCACCGTCCGCTTGTTTGCTGCGGCAGACTTGAAGATTTCACTGATCAATTGCCGTCGGTTCGGAGCGCCTTCAACCGTTGCGCCTACCTTGCGAGCATAAGCGGTGAGCTCCGCCAGCGGCATGCAGTAGATTTCGTTCAGCCAAATGGCCTCCCCGCCACCAGCGGACGATTCGCGCGCCAACGTGTCGAGGGCTGCAAGATCGTTGAAACGCGAAGGGTTGGGCAGGTCGCCGAAGACGGGTGTGTTGCTGGGCGGAGGTGGCTGTGGCGGGTGTTGCTCGCGGGGCCCGCCGCCGCCGCCAGGCTGCCAATTTCCCTGGCCTCCCCCTCCATGACGACCGCGTTTGCGCTTACCGTGTTTCCAGAAGCCGCGATCACCGCGCTCACCGGTTCCTTGCTGCCAATCACCCCGACCCCCTTGATTGCCCTGGCCGGCTGGGCTGCCCTGGCCAACCGGGCCACCCTGAGGGCCTTGGCCACGCGGGTCGCTTTGACTTTGGCCGCCGCCGATTGCAGGCGGCTGATGAGTTTGGTTCTCGTTCGGTCGCTCGATTTTTCCGCCGGACGGAGGCGTGGCTGGCGTATCTGCGGAAGCGTGACTGCTCTCGAACATCGGCCTTTCAGCAAGGGGAGCTGGTGGTTCATTGCGGGGAGCAGGTTCCAGCTCCATCTGCCGCTGAACCGGCGATTCCTCGCGCGGAGAAGGAGGCGAGCTCGGTTCACGCCGTTCCACGATGGCCGGTGAGGGTGGCGCAAAAGCTTTTTCGGCTTTGGACGGCTTTTCCGCCTTGGGCTTGCGGGCGCGCGGGCGCGCGGCGCGGGCTTTCTTTTTGCCTCCGGCGGAGGCGGAGGACGATGAGTCGTCGTCGGATTTAGGAGGAAGGGCCATGTAAGAGTGGTCTGAAATTTTGGAATGCAGCCGAGATCACCGCGGAGTCCGCGGACCGGTCTGGAGCGCCATCGCCAAGCGGTTGACCTCATCCTCGAGGAATTCGGCGGAACCTTCATTCCAGAGGACAAGATCGGACAGCTCGATTTTTCGCGCCAGTGGCAGTTGCTTGGAGATTCGCAGTCCGGCGAGTGAGCGCGAAAGGCCGCGTTGCTCCAGTCGGGCAAGTTGCAAA
>JBEENF010000467.1:0-3472 GCA_041192325.1 Verrucomicrobiota bacterium | reverse complement strand
ACTGGATGCCCCGCAACTTCTTCCGCCGCGTGGAGGTCTTGTTTCCGATTGAAGACCCGGAACTGCGCCGCTGGGTGGTGGAGGAATTGTTTCCCCCGGAACTCCGCGACACTGCGAACGCCCGCTTGCTCCAGCCCAACGGGTCCTATCTTCCCGCCGGGCGACCCGCGAGTGGGAGACCCTTTTCGGCGCAGGCGCATTTCATGAGCTCCGCCACCCGCCGCGCCAGCGCATTTTAATCGCCGGCCTCGCAGCCGGCTTGGAACGCGAACGGGCCCGGCGGCCCGATCTCCGGACCAGGAAAACGGATCCTACGGCCCGCGCCTTGCTACTACCACGCGAACGCCAGTCCCGCCACGAACCCCACGCCGAGCGTCGCTTCGATCATGCCAATCGTCCGGGCGCGCCACGCCGGTCGACCGAGGAGCAGGACCCCGGTGCGCAACGCAAATCCGAGCATGGCCACGAGGGCGAATCCCGGCGCAAGCCCCGCTTGCACGAGCGCTCCCGTGGCCACCAAGGCGGCCAGCGCGGCGCCGATCGCGGCGCCGTCGTGACGAATTCCGGTTTTGGCGGCGCGAAGAAATGCGCGCACACCGAGAACCGCGGGTAGTGATCGCCCGACCATCACGACCGCCAGCGCAACGCAGGCCGCTGGGCTCCATCCCGCGAGCGCCGCCAATGCCGCGGGCGCCAAGGCGTAAGCGGCGGCGCCAGCGACCTCCGCGGCCTCTTCCCGACCGTTGCCCTGCAGATCGAACACCAGAAAAACCCCACCCGCCACCGCCATGGGCAATAGCCAGATGCTCCAGCTCGCGCCGCCCAGGAAAAAGGCGGCTCCCAAACCGGCAACGGCGATCGCCAGGATCAAAGCGAGCGCTTGCGTCGCGACCCGCCGACGCTCCGCGCGCCGCTCAATCCGGGCGATGCGAAAGGGTCGTCGGGCGAGGAAGCCGGCCGCGAGCGCGAATCCGAGAAAAATGCCGCCCGCGGACGGCGCGACCAGCAGCGCAAGCGCGACTGGCTCGAAAACGAGCGACCAGCTGCCGTGTTCCCTGGGCAAGACGCACTCGCGCCAAACCGATGGTGACACCCGCCGGGGAGTTTCGAAAACCGTGTCCATGCGGCCATCCTACCCTTTGCGCCGTGACCCTGCCTTGATGCGCATCAAGCAATCACCACGGCTATCAGGCTGCCAGGGCGGCTTCCCCCGGGATCGCCCGTGGTCCGACCCGACCAGCCCGCCCCTCACCTGCCGGCTCAATCGTTTGAGCTCGGCGGGTCGACCAAGGCGCCCTGTTCACGCAGACGCACCAGCTTGTAGATCAATGCGCGCCGGCTGATGGCCAGCTCCTTCGCGGTCTCGGTGCGATTGTAATTATTTTTGCGCAGGGCCTTGAGGATCGCATCCCGCTCGATTTCCTCCAGCCGCGGACTCCCGGGAGCCTCCTCCTGCATCAATTCGCCGGTCGCGGCCAGAACGCGGGTGGGCAGATGCTCCGGCAGCACGATCTCACCCCGCGAAAGCAGCGCCGCGCGTTCCATCGCGTTCCGCAGCTCCCGGACATTGCCCGGCCACCGATAGCGCATGAGGCTCGCCGTCACCGTCGCTGAAAACCGGGGCTTCTGGCGCGAAAACATTTCAATGAAGTGCGTGGCGAGGGGCAGAATATCCTCGGGGCGTTCGCGGAGCGGCGGAAGGTGTATTTCCATCACATTCAGCCGGTAGAAGAGATCTTCGCGAAACGCGCCGGCGGCGATTCGTTCCTCGAGATCCCGGTTGGTCGCCGCCAGCACCCGGGCGTCCGTGTGCAGATCGCGCGTCGCGCCAATGCGCCGAAAGGCCCCGTCGTGAATCACCCGCAGGAGTTTCGCCTGCAAGGGCAGCGGCAGTTCGCCGATTTCATCGAGCAGGATCGTGCCGCCGTTGGCCTCCTCAAACCGGCCGATCCGCTGCTGGACGGCGCCGGTAAACGAGCCTTTCTCAAAACCGAAGAGTTCACTCTCGATTAGATTTTCGGGAATGGCGGCGCAGTTGACCTTCACCAGCGGACCGGCCGCGCGCGGACTCCAGGCGTGGATCAAATCCGCCACGACTTCCTTGCCGACCCCGCTTTCTCCCGTAAGCAGAACGCGGCTTTCCGACGGGGCGATCACGGCCGCGTCGCGAAATACCGCCGCCATCAGCGGGCTCTTGGTGATCACCCCGGGCGGCATGGGCGTCTCCGATCGTGCCGGGGCGGGCTTGAGCGTGGCGTTGGTGGCCTTTCGCACCGACAGAATCAGTTCATCCAGGTCGATCGGTTTCGCCAGGTAGTTGACCGCGCCGTCCCGCATGGCGGACACCGCGCTTCGGATGTCGGCGAAGGCCGTGACGAGCAATACCGGCAGGTCGGGATGTTTTTGCCGCACGCGCCGCAGCATTTCCAAACCCGACATGCCCGGCATGCGCACGTCAGAAATCATCATGGCAAATTTTTGCCCCAGGAGAAGTTGCAGGGCTGCTTCGCCCGAGGCCGCCGATTGCGTCACGTAGCCTTGCGCGCGCAAAAAGGTCTCCAGCAGGCTGCGCTGCGCGCGATCATCATCCACGATCAGAAGGGGAACGGAGCTCGGGACCGCGACGCTCATGCGGGCAGGGTCGCGAGCTTCATCCCGCTGAGAACAAACCGCGCGCCCCGCGGCTCGTTCGCCTGGTAGCTGATTTCCCAGTGATGCAGCACGGCGATTTGGGCGGCGATGGCGAGGCCAAGGCCGACGCCTTTGGGGCGCATCGTGACGTACGGTTTAAAAATCGCAGTGCGGTCCGTCGCGGGGACGCCGGGGCCATCGTCGACGATTTCCAACTTCACCTGCCGCGCACCGTCGGGCGACCAGCGGACTTCGATGTGCCCACCCGGCTCGACCGCCTGCGCGGCATTGAGCAGGATATTGAAGATCGTCTGCCGCAGCAGTTGCTCGTCCGCCTCAATGGCGACTGCCGTCTCAGATCGGCGCAGCGTGATCTGCTTCTCGTCCAGGTCGGGCTGCAGGGTGCGGGCAACGTCCGCCACCAACCGCTTCACGTCGACCGGGGCCAGGTGAGCGTCGCGCGGTTTCGAGTAGTTGATGAATTCATTGAGCTGCACGGTGACACGGTCCGCCTCCTCGAGGATGATGGACGCGTGCTCCTTCAATTTGGGCGCGTGGGGAGCCTCCATCGCAATCATCTGCGCCAGGCCCCGAATCAAATTTAACGGGTTGCGCGTCTCGTGAGCGAGGCCGGCCGCGGTAAGATTCATCTCCTTCAAGTGCGCGTTCATCTCACCCGCTTTGACCAGGCGGATTTGCAGCTCGGCATTTTTGCCCACGTTGCGCCACGCCAGGGCAGAAACGATCGCGCCGCCCATCGCGAGCAGACTGACCAGCGAGCGCAAAAGCAGGTCGGCGTTAATCGCGCGGCGCATTTCCAGGGTCGAGATGGAAAGCAGCA
>JBEENF010000466.1:0-3474 GCA_041192325.1 Verrucomicrobiota bacterium | reverse complement strand
TTGACGATAATCGACAGGCCGCGCCGGCCCTTCAGGAACAGCGCCATCTCGAAGCAGGTGGTTCCCGAATCGAGGAAAATTTGGTCATCATCGGCGACGAGTTTCGCCGCCAAAGCGCCGATAACCCGCTTCGCCTCGACATTGCGCATTCCCTTCGAGCGAAAAGAATAGTCCGACGAACGACGCAGCGTGGCGCCCCCATAGACCACTTCTATTTCCCCATTCTCCGCCATGGATCGGAAATCTCGCCGAACCGTCGCTTCCGAGACATCCATCCTCGCTGCTAAATCCCGCGCATTCACGTGTCGCTGCTCCCGGACCTCCGTTAGGATCCGCTCGCGACGTTGTTGCGACGTTTTGCTCAAGTTGACGGGAATAGAAACCATTTTGAGGAACTAATCAATACTTTGTGCGCAGGTTTGCTTGACTGATGACTAACTTTTTCAAATATACGCACGTTTATGCAAGACTTTGTGCAAAACGCAGGTTGAAATGCCGACCTTAACCTTGCCGGCCACGGGAAAAGCCACGAGCGGGACCGTCCGTAAATGGCTAAAGCAACCCAACGAATCCGTTCGCGTGGGCGACATTCTGCTGCACGTGGAAAACGACGAGGGTCTCTTCGAAGTCGAATCGGCCCTCGCCGGTCAGCTTGAGCAGATTCTCGCTCCTGTCGGAAAAACTCTCCCCGCCCAAGGTGCGCTGGCCATCGTCAGCGGGGGAGACGAGCCGGCTACAGCTCGCAACGCGCCCTCAGCCCAGAGTCATGCAGGCAAAATGACCACCACTTCACAGTCCACCGGAAAAGTCACACCCGTCCTGATGCCCCAAGCCGGCCAGAGCATGGAAGAAGGCACGCTCGTCAAGTGGCGGATTGCCGTCGGCGATCGCGTGGCCAAGGGCGACATCATTTTCGAAATTGAAACCGACAAGGCGACGATGGAAGTGGAGGCGATCGACTCCGGTCGGCTCGCGCGTATCGTTTTGCCGGAAGGCGGCACGCTCAAGGTCCTCGAGCCCGTCGCCTATCTGGCGGACAACGAAAAGGACGTCGACGCATTCCTCCAAGGCTCACTTGCGCCCGCCGTCGCGGTGGCCGGTCAGAGCGCTTCACCGGCTGAGTCAACTTCCTCCCCGTCGGCCATCCCGCAACAAACGAAGCCTCCAGCCCAGTCTGCTCACCCCGCGGCCGACGGCGGCCGCGTCAAAGCCTCTCCCGCCGCTCGTCGCGTCGCGACGGAGCGTGGAATTGATCTCGCGAGCATCGGCGCCGGCAGTGGTCCGCAGGGCCGAATCCTCTCCAACGATGTTCCTGCTTCGGCGCCGAAAGCCGCGGCCGCCACTCCCGCGGCACAAGGGGTGGCGCCCGTCACGGCGGAAGGCATCAAGCGGAAGCGGATGAGCGCGATGCGCAAAGCGATCGGTAAGGCCCTTTCGCATTCGAAGCAGACGATCCCTCACTTCTACCTGAAGCTGACGGTCAATGCGGAGGCGCTGTTCAACTTTTACCAGGCGGAAAAAGCGAAATATCCGTGCAGTCTGAACGACGTGGTCGTGCTGGCCTGCTCCCGTGCGGTGAGCGAATTTCCCGCTTTCCGCAGCCGCGTCGAGGGTGACGAAATTGTCGAATTGCCGACGTCGAACATCGGCATCGCCGTGGGGATGGAGGAGGGTTTGGTGGTGCCAGTGTTGATCGGCGCAGAGCAGATGTCGTTGCAGCAAATCGGCGCGGGAACCCGGCGCATCGCCGCCGCCGCTCGCAGTGGGAAAATTGAAGGCATGGGCCAGGGCGTCTTCACCATCACCAATCTCGGCATGTTCGGGGTCGAGGAATTCAGCGCCATTATCAACCCGCCCGAAGCCGCCATCCTCGCGGTGGGCGCCATTCGCGAAGAGGTGATCGTCAGCGGCGGCACCTTGAAGGCCGGCCGGGTCATGACCGCGGTGCTCAGCGCCGACCACCGCCTGATCGACGGCGCGTTGGCGGCCAAGTTCATGGCGCGGCTCAAGGAACTTCTGGAATATCCCGGCCAGGCCGCCTCTTCATGAGCAAACATTTCGAAGTGGCCGTTCTCGGCGGCGGGCCCGGCGGGTATGTTGCCGCGCTCAAGGCCGCGCAACTCGGCGCCAATGTCGCTCTCGTGGAAAAAGGGCCGCTGGGTGGAACCTGTCTCAACGTCGGCTGCATCCCTTCCAAGGCGATCCTCGCATCGGCGGAATTGATCGAACATATCCGCCACGCGAACGACATGGGCGTGGAAGTCGCCGGGAACGTCACCGCCAACTGGGACAAAATCCAGGCCCGGAAGGACAAGATTATCCAAACCCTGCGCGGTGGGATTAAATCGCTGCTCGGAGCGCGCAAAGTGACGATCTACCACGGATCCGCCGCGCTCAACGGCCCGGGTAAAATTGCCGTGACGAAGACCGGGGCGCCGGCCGAAGAGTTTACGGCAAACAAGGTGATTCTCGCGACTGGTTCGGTGCCCGCGCGGATTCCAGGCTGGCCGACCGATCCCAATATCATCTGCACGAGTGACGAAGCGCTGCATTGGAAGACACTCCCCAAGAAACTTCTGATCGTCGGCGGCGGCGTGATTGGCTGCGAATTTGCCTGCATGATGCAGCCGCTCGGGGTCGAAGTGATCGTGGTCGAAATGTTGCCACAGATTCTGCCCAATCTGGATCCCCAGATGGCGCAGATGCTGCAAAAAATCCTCACGCAGCGCGGGGTGAAGTTTCTGCTCGGCGTGAAGATCGACGACCTCGGCATCGTGGGCGGCATCGCGAAGGCCCGATTGGGCAACGGACAGACCATCGAAGCTGACCGCGTGCTGGTCGCGACCGGCCGGAAACCCAATACGGCGGAACTCGGACTCGCGACTGTCGGCCTTGCGCCGGACCGTGGCTTCGTGCGGGTCAATGACCGCATGGAAACGAGCGTGAAGGACTACTATTGCATCGGCGACGCCAACGGACGCTGTCTGCTGGCGCACGCTGCATCGGCCCACGGCGCCGCCGCCGCGGAAAACGCACTCGGGCACACCTACGATCTGGTCGCGCCGATTCCCAATTGCGTCTATACGTTCCCGGAAATCGCCTCAGTGGGGCTCACGGCGGAAGAGGCTCGCGCGAAGGGCATGGCGATTTCAGTCGGAAATTTTCCGCTCACGTTCCTGGGCCGAGCGATGGCGGCCGGCGACACCGAGGGACTGGTCAAGGTCGTGCGCGACCGCGAGAGCGGGCAGCTCGTCGGCGTTCATATGATCGG
Source organism: Verrucomicrobiota bacterium (assembly GCA_041192325.1). Lineage (GTDB taxonomy): Bacteria > Verrucomicrobiota > Verrucomicrobiia > Opitutales > Opitutaceae > ER46. The sequence continues at coordinate 203 of JBEENF010000466.1, read as the reverse complement.
GCACAATGTCACCGAATGCATCGGCGCCGCTACCGCGCTGTTGCACCAAAAGGCGAGTGTGCAGGACGTGGCCGAAACCGTTTTTGCGCATCCGACCATCGGTGAATCCATCAAAGAGGCTGCGGAAGACGCGATGCAGATGGCGCTGCATTTGCCGCCGCGAAAAATCCTGCGGGTGACCGCCGCGGTCGCCTAGCGCAGCG
>JBEENF010000465.1:0-3484 GCA_041192325.1 Verrucomicrobiota bacterium | reverse complement strand
CATTATCTATATCAGTCACTTTCTCGAGGAATGCCGCCGGATCGCGGATCGCTTTACGGTGTTGAAGGACGGCGAGAGTGTCGGCACGGGCCAAATCAGCCAAACCAGCCTGGGCGAGCTTGTAAAAATGATGACGGGGCGGGATGTGCAGGATCTTTATGTGCGGCCGCAGCGGCCATCCGGCGCGGTGCTGCTGGAAGTGAAGGACGTGGCGTCCTTACCGCGGCTGAAACGCGCCTCCCTCCAAGTTAGGGTGGGGGAGATTTTCGGGCTCGGAGGATTGATCGGCGCCGGGCGCACCGACTTGCTGCGCGCGATCTTTGCCCTCGACCAGCTGGATGCTGGTGAAATCTGCGTCGTGGACGCGCCGGTCGTCGGCGCCACGCCCGGTGGCCGCTGGGCGCAGGGAGTTGGCTATGTCAGCGAAAACCGGAAGGAAGAAGGATTGATGCTCACGCGGTCGATTGCGGACAACATCACGTTGACGAAAGTCGGCGCTTTTGGTCGGTGGGGCTGGATCAATGGCCACCGACAGCGCGCGGCCGCGGAACGTTGGACCCGGGACCTAGCCATCAAGTGCCGGGACGTCGCGCAGACTGCGGGCGAGCTTTCCGGCGGCAACCAGCAGAAAATTGCGCTCGCCCGGCTGCTGGAACATCCGGCGCGCATCCTTCTGTTGGACGAACCCACCCGGGGCATCGACGTTGGCAGCAAGGCGCACATTTATCACCTGATTGGCGAACTGGCCGCCGCTGGGAAAGCGGTGCTCGTCGTCAGCAGCTATCTGCCGGAGCTGCTCGGGCTGTGTGATACGATCGGCGTCATGTGTCGGGGGGAGCTGGCCGCCGTTCGCTCGCGCGGTGAATGGAGCGAAGCCGAGATGATGCGCGTTGCCACGGGCAGCAGTTGAAATGAGCAACGCGCCTGTCGTCTTCCGCCACTCGGGGCAAGGGTTACGGTGGCCTTTTGCAGAAGCGGCTTTATGCCGCGATTCTGCCGAAGCGTCGCGGCTTAAAACTGCTCCTACGTCGAACCGAGTGAACATTGCGCGGCATGGAGCCGCTAGTGCCACAGTCCATCAGACCCCACGCAAATGAAAGAAACGGCGCGGGTCATCCTCAAGCGCGGGGGCCCTTTTTTGGGCCTGCTCGCGGTCATCGTGCTTTTCTCGCTCCCGCCCGACACGCGCGAGGTGTTTCTCACCTACGCCAACTTTAAGATTGTGCTGACGCAGACCGTGATTGTCGCGGTTGGCGCGTTGGGGATGACAATGATCATTGTCAGCGGGGGCATCGATCTGTCGGTGGGCTCCAGCATCGCGTTTACGAGCGTGGTGGGCGCACTTCTGATCCGGCAAGGCTGGGGCGCGGGTTCGGCCTGCGCGGCGATGATCATGGCCGGGGCGATCATCGGCCTGCTCAACGGAGCCGCGACGTCCAGGCTCAGGGTGACACCGTTCATCATCACACTGGGCACCCTCGGCGTGGCGCGAGGCGCGGCCAAGTGGCTCGCGGATAATCAAACCGTGAACTACGAAGTTTCGCCCCTGAACAGCTGGATGACCACTTCGGATCCCTATGGCTACGCCCTGCCGGTGGGAGTGTGGCTGACGGGGGGCCTCGCGGTGTTTACCTCGCTGCTTTTGCGTCACACGGTTTTTGGCCGGCATGTGTTCGCTTTGGGGTCGAACGAGGCGACGGCGCGGCTGTGCGGCATTCCCACCCAACGGTTGAAAACGACCATTTATGCGCTGGCGGGAGCATTCTTCGGGTTGGCCGGCGTGTTTCAGCTTTCGCGCCTGCGGCAGGGTGACCCGACGGTCGCCGTCGGCTTGGAACTGGATATCATCGCAGCGGTAATCATCGGCGGCGCCAGTCTGAGCGGCGGGGTGGGGACGATTGTCGGCTCCATGGTGGGGGCCCTGATTATGGCGGTGCTACGCAATGGCACGCAATTGATGGAATGGCCGACTTATTTTCAGGAAATAATCATCGGCATGGTAATCGTGGTGGCGGTTTTTCTGGACCGTTTGCGGCAGGGTAAAGGGTCTTGAACTCTTCCCTCGCTCGCGTTGAGACAGTTGCGTCGCCGCGCATTTCCCGGCCCGTCGGCTACAAAACCGCGGAAAGAAAATCGCCGCTTTTTGAAAAATTTTTGAGCATTTTGCCGATCACGTCGTCTTTCGCCATGTAGTTTGGGCGTCGACTGGTAATCGGCGTCTTTAGGTTTAATGGTGTTAGGTCACATTGGGCCGCCCTCGCAAGGGGCGGCCCTTGTGATTTCCAAGCCTCGATTTTCGGTGGCGGCGCGTAAATTTACCCGCCGAAAATCCGCATCTCTCCAGGTTCGAACCGCACCCATGCCGCGACACGTGGCGCCGGACGCAACGGTGAGAAACTCAGCGGAAACCAGGTTCCCGCGCTGAGACGCTCCCCGTTTACTTCAGCTCGCGAATCTTGATATTACGAAACCAGCAATCGTCGCTGTGATACGTTAGCATGATGTGTCCGACGATGTGTTCGCCAAAGCCCACTTCTTTCGAGAATTTGCTCCTCGCGATCCCCGCTTTTACCTCGGGGCTGTCCACTTCGAACTCGAGGACTTTCTTGCCGTTCAGCCAGTGCTCAACGTGCTTGCCCTTGGCGACGATACGCGAGGTGTTCCATTCGCCTGGTGGGCGCAGGGGTTTGTCCGCCGGAGCCGGAAGCACGTCATAATAGGCTGCGGTCTGGTACAGTGGGCCTCGTTTGCCATCGGGATGCCGTTCGTCATCGATCATCTGATATTCCGGGCCGGGCGATTTCGTCCGCGCTTCGGTGACGAAATACTTCACGCCGTTATTGCCCTTGAGCGGGACTTTCCAATCCCAGGCGAATTCGAAGTCACCGAACTGTTTTTCGGTGATCAGCGCGGAACCTTTGACTCCGGCGATGGCGTGGAGTGCGCCGTCTTGAACTTCCCAACCTGCGAAGGGTGTTTTGGCATAAGGGCGCCAACCTTGGGTGGTCTTGCCGTCAAACAGTAGCTGCCAGCCGGCGTTTTTCTCTGCCGCGGACAGCTGATTTTCGGCGGCTTGAACCGCAGTTACGGCGATAAGTGAAAAAAGTGCGAGAGCAGCAACCCGGGGCTTCATGACGGTATCTGATGGGACGAAGCATGGGCTGGCAAGTCCCGGTGATTCTGGCGTCCGCCAGATCGCCGAACTAGAAGCCAACTCACCGGCTGGAATCCGCCCGCCGCGTTTATTTTACCCCCGCTGCAAGGCTGCGTTACAGAGGCGCAACCCGCGGTCTCCTCCTGCCAGACAGTCGTCCGTTGGCAGCCCCGTGGACTGACCGGTTTCCGAAGATACGTCAACGGGCCGCCGTCGCTCGTGGGACCCCAAAAAAAATGCGCTTTCCGCCAAATTTTTTTGAGCGTTTTGATGAGTGTCTCGTCTTTCCCTGTGTAGTTTGGGCGTCGACTGGTAATCGGCGTCTTTAGG
>JBEENF010000464.1:0-3490 GCA_041192325.1 Verrucomicrobiota bacterium | reverse complement strand
GGGAGGCATGCCGCCAACATAGTGCAGCGAATAATTCGCCAGCACCGCGATGGGCTTTCCCGTGGGCGAGCGGGCCGCCAGAATCCACACTTGGGGATCGGTCGGCCCGGCCGGTTTTTCCATCTCCGCCCCGCCGGGAGCCGGATTCATCCGGGCGCGATCCAAGTCGGAGCCGAATGGGTTGGTGTAAGTCGCACCCGGCTTGAACAACCAGCGGCGATTGCCGACATGTCGGGGCTCATCCACGTAGCCCCAGCCGATCTGCGCGGGCTCGAGACGGTCCGACGCTTGTTTGATGCCGCTCGCAATTTGCTTCACCAGAAATGCGATGTACTCGTCGTCAGCGGACGGCGTCTGAAACCCGATGCCCACCGACACGCCCGTATGCGTGTGGGTGGCGGACATGCAAATGCGCTCGGGGGGGATGCCGGTCAGTTTGGCCGCTTGGTCCTTGGCCGCCTCAATGATCTCGAGCGTAAGCGCGCACGCATCGACGACACAGAACGCAATGCGTGTCGCCCCATCGTCCACCACCATGCACCGCGCGGACAGCGGATCATGCGCCTGCGTGGCCCATCGCGGGGTCATGGATCCACTCATGGGCACCGGGAATTTCTTCGGCGTGATGTCGGCAATGGCGGCGCCGACGCGCATCTGCTTTTCGGCCGCTGAAATGCGGCTGAAGCCAGGCAACAGCACGCAAAGGCCGAGCAGGACGGCCACGCCACCCGAGAAGCGCAAAGGCGCGACCGGCGCACACCGGGAAGTTGGAGGTAATGCGTTCATATAAAATTCTCGACTGCGTCTGACTTGTCTCACGCTAGCGTCGGTCCGGTTGCGGCGAAGCACGGTTGAGTTGGCTGGCCGACGGCCTCGCGACTAGAAGGTGCCGCGCAAGCCGGCGCCGAAAGTCACTCCGGAGTTGGTATTCCGCAGTTGCCGGGCGTAAGACGGCGTGGCCGAACCGTAGACAAGAAGGGTCTGCGGCACATTTAAGATGTTGGCGACGCTCCCCGACAAGGACCACCGCTTGGTGAGTTGGTACGACGCGTTCATGTCCAAAAACGTGCGGGCCTTGATGTATTGGAAAGCGTCCGGGCCCATTGCGGGTTGGGCCGCCCGCTTGTCCAGACCGCGGTGATTGAACTTCGCCATAAAGGTGATCTGACGCCGGCTGAACGAGAACCCCGCGTTTCCGGACGTGGGGATGAAGCTGGTAAAGTCCGCTTGCCGATCGCCCTCCAGCCTGAGCTTGGTCGCGTTGGCAAACACCGTGAAGTAGCTGCCCCACTCCCCCAACTGGCGCAGAGAATGCCGCGCGTTGAACTCCGCGCCAGTAATCTTCGCGTCGCCGGCGTTGAACTTCGTGCTCAAATTCCATCCGACATAACGCGCATCCAGACCCACTTGCTCCAGATCGGCGGCCGTCGCGAGTCGCACGGCAGACCCGAAGAAATTCTTGATGTCTTTTTGAAATACCCCGGCGCTGAAGAGTCCGCCCTGCTCCGTGTAGTATTCCAGCGACAAATCGAAATTGTCCGCCGTCCACGGACGCAGCGCCGTGTTGGCGACCGTGATTGTCCCCCGGACCACCGTCGGATCGCTCAACTGTTCCTCGGTGAGATCGCGCTCGCTGACGGTCGCGTTCGGAATGATGTCCGCAAAGTTGGGTCGACCATAGGATTTCGCATACGCCAGCCGAGCCAGAAAGTTCTCCTTGATCGAATACGTGAAGTGCAGACTCGGATAGTAACCGTTGTACTTCCGGTCGCCGCGGAAGGCGCGCTCCTGACGGGTCAGCATAAGTTCTTCCATTGAACCCACGGTGCCCGCCTCGGCGCGCCGGATACGCGCGCCGGCGGCGGTGCGTGCAAAGCTGCCGTTGCCGTTGCGCACGAACACCGCGTCCGAATCGAGGAGCGAGCCAAGTCCATCGTCCTCTGTCTGTTCAAAGCGGACGCCAGTCAGGACATGCAGCCGGCTCTGAAACAGACTCGCCTCCGCCTGCAAGTACAACGCGGATACGGTTTCCTGAATGAACTTCGAATTCGTGCGGCGGTAGGCCTCCTGCGCGACGGCCTGCGCGGGGGTTTGAACAAACCAGGCGGGATTCGCCTTGAAAGCGGTATAAACGCGATCCGTCGAGACGAACGGAACATCCTTGAAGCCGAAGGCCGAGTCCTGACCGCGGTAGACCTGCATCTGATAGGGCAGCGGCGAGTCCGGCGTAGTCGTGTTGCCGTCAGGGCCGGCGTACGTCCAGCCCCGGCTGTTCTGGCGGGAATCCACCATTAGCACACTCCGATAGCCACCGCCCTGCAACGAAGCGGGAAACGGCAGGAAGGAAAAGCGCCGGCGAACGTTGAGGTTGGCCGACTTGATGATGGAATTGGAATTGTACGGAGCTTCCGTCGCCGTGTTGAGCCGATAGTTGGCCAGATTCGCAATATTGATTTCGCGGTTGTCGTTGCCGAATGCCTTGATGCCGGCGGGACGGTCCGGCGCGATTCCGGTGAACGAAACCCGGGCCGGGTCGGTCAACCCGGAGCTGGTGCTCGAAAAATAATCTTTCTCCGGCCGCCCGCGCCAAGTGCTCGAGTAATTGAGTCCACTGGTGATTTTCCATCGGCCATCGTCCAGGCGATAATTCAGGTTGGCGGAATCCGTGCCGCCAAAGATGGTCTGCGATCCGCCCGACATCGTCACGGCGCCGCGGCCCGTCGCGCCGGTGACAAAGTCTTCTCCGTAGGTCATGGGAATACCCGTCACTGGCGTCGGAGTGCCGACGGTGCCGGCGCTCATGGTCCAGCTGTTCGTTCCGATGTAGATGGCGTAACGATTGTATTGCACGCCCACCGAAAGGACGGAATTGGGAGTTGCCCGCCAGTCGCCCTTCGCGCTGAAGTCGGTCCGCCGCAGACTGTGCGGTCCGTCGGCCAGAGAATACTGCTGTAAAAAGGGTTTGCTAAACGACGCGCCGGTTGACGTTCCCGCCGCGTTGTAGGTCATCGTCGAAAGGTGCTGTTCGCTGAAGCGGTCGCTCTGCATTCCAGTCAGCACAATGCCAAAGTTCTTGTTGATCGGCAGGGTGTAGTTGAAGTCAAAACCCGGGCGGATTTTGCGGGTGTTCTTGTCGCCGTTGGTGTGCGGCGTTTTCTGCAAGGTGAAATTCTCGCTGTTCATCACCAGGTTGATCCCGCCCGTGAACTGCGCCCGGTTTGCCTCGAAGGCGCTCCGGCTCACCATATTGACCGTGCCGGCGAGCGAGTCGGCCGGGCTCGAAGGCGTCGGCACCTTTGTCACTTCCACCCGGGACGTCGAGGATAACGCCATGGCGAAAACGTAGAACGTCCGATCGCCGCCCGGAATCGCGGTGACCATGGGGGCGCCGTCCGTCGTGAACGCCGTCTTGTCCCCGCCGATGCCGCGCAACGAAACGGAATCGATCGCACCCGACGCGCTATACTCCGCCGTCAGGCCGGGAAGAAAC
>JBEENF010000463.1:0-3493 GCA_041192325.1 Verrucomicrobiota bacterium | reverse complement strand
TTCATCGAGCACGTAGATCACGCCTACCAGACCCATCCCCAACTGCGTCGCAAGGCGCACGCGCTGCGCTTCACCCCCTGACAACGTGCCGTAGTCGCGGTCGAGCGTCAGGTAGCCGAGTCCCGTCTCAAGCAGGAAGTGCAGCCGTTGCTGAATGCCCGTGACCACCTCGCGGGTGGCTTCGATCGGCCCGTGTGTGGCCACCAGATCCCCCGCAAACGCGTAAGCGGCGGCGATGTCCAGCCGCATGAATTCGGGAAACGTCTTGTCTGCGACGCGTACCGCCCCACTGCGGGCGTTGAGGCGGTCGCCGTGGCATTCGGGACATTCGCCGCTGATCATGTAGGTCGTCAGCCGCGCGCGAAAGCCCTCGCTGTCCGTGTGGCGGAAACTCTCCTCCAGATCACCCATGATTCCGGCAAAGAGCATCGCCTTGGCTTCGCGCATTCGGCGGAGCTTAAACGCAAACTGTCGCTCGCCGGCTCCGTTCAGCAGGGTGCGACGGATTTCCTCGGGCAGCTTTTTCCAAGGCACATCCGCATCGAAGGGCAATTGCTCGGCCAGTTGTTTGAGCAGGGCATTGTGCTTGATGATCAGGTTTTTCCCGCCGATGCGCCATGGCTTGATCGCGCCCTCCCGAACCGATTTGTCCGGATCGGGCACAATCAACTCGGGCACGAACCGGAGCTTCCGCCCCAGCCCGTCGCAGGTGGGACAGGCGCCTTCGCGATGACTGAAGGAAAAGTGCCGCGGCGTCAGTTTCTCGAAAATGTCCCCGCAAATCTCGCAGGACCGCGACTGGCTGAGGTGAATCTCCCGCCAGGGATCGTCTGGCTTCTTTTGCGCCAGCACAATCACGCGATCCTTGCCCTCGCGAAAGGCAAGCTCGAGGGAATCGGCCAGCCGGCTGCGTTGGTCGACGTTGGCGAGCAACCGGTCCACGACGAGATCAACGGCGATTTCCTTGCTGCCCGCTCCCACCGGCGGCACGCGGGTGTCGTCGAGGTTCTTGATCTCCCCATCGAGGCGCACCCGTTGAAAGCCGCGTTGGCGCAGCCGCGGCAATTCGTCCCGCAGCACGCTGGGTTTCGCCCGCATCGCCGGCGCCAGCAGCATCACTCGCTCGCCCGCACATTCCGCGAGCACGCGTTGCACGTTGTCGTCCAGCGAACGCTGAACGACGCGGCCACCATCCTTCGGGCAGCGCTGCTCCCCCACCACCGCCCACAGCAACTGGGCATAGTCGGCGATCTCAGTGGCAGTGGCGATTGTGCTGCGCGGTCCGCCGCCACCGGTGCGCTGTTCAATCGCGAGCACCGGGGAGAGGCCGTGAATGAAGTCCACATCCGGGCGCTTCAATTGATCGAGGACCTGTCGCGCCTGGGTGCTGAGCGACTCGATGTATTTTCGGTAGCCCTCGGCGTAGATTGTGTCGAAAGCCAGGGACGATTTACCAGATCCGCTCGGACCGGTGATGACCACGAGTTTACCGCGCGGAATGCGCAGCTCCAGATTCCGCAAATTATGTTCGCGCGCTCCTTTGACGTGAATGTGGGTGGGGGCGTGCATAGATCGAACGCGCGACTTTTAACGAAAACTCCCGCGGGTCAAAATGTTCGCGGTAAGCCGGGCACCTTTTCCACTAGTCCATAGCCTGCGCGGTTTTCCGCACGGCGCGGACACAAAATTCGCTCTTGCTCCCCCGCGTCGGGCATCGTTCATCTTTAAGGGCAAATTTCGTTTCGCCCGCTTCGCGCTGCAAAGATGAGACCCCACTATTCTTTGCAAACACCGCCGCCCGCCACTTGATGAAACCCCCTTTCCTGCCCGGCCTCCCCGTGTCGCCGATGTGCGCCGCCGCAGCGTTGAGTTTTCTGGTCACGTGCCTCCCCGCTCCGGCGGTCCCCTTTACCGTCGGAGAAATCAAGGGCAATTTCGATTCCACGCTCTCCTTTGGCGCGCTCCATCGCTTGCAGGATCCGAGCCCGGACTATTACGGCATCACCAACGCCTTCGCAGGCGAACTCGGCCGGCAGACCTCAGTCAATGCCGACGATGGCAATTTGAACTATGCCAAAGGCTGGGCGTCTGCCGTTTTCAAGGGCACGCACGATCTGGAGCTTAAATATCGCGACTACGGCGTGCTGGTGCGAGGCTACTGGTTCAGCGACCTGAAAAGCGACCACACGCTCCGCACTCCGCTGTCCGACCAAGCGCGCGAGCGTGTCGTCCGCGGCGCTGACTGGCTCGATCTCTATGCCCGCGCCAAATTCACCGTCGGCTCCGGCATGCCGCTCGACCTGCGTATCGGGCGGCAGGTCCTCAGTCTTGGCGAAAGTACGTTCATCCCGAACGGCATCAACGTCATCAATTCCGCCGACCTCTCGAAACTGCGCGTGCCAGGATCCGAACTGAGGGAGGCGCTGCTGCCCGTGAACATGATCAAGGCTTCGCTGGGGCTGGCGCCGAACGTCACCATCGAGCCCTTTTGGTTACTGGAGTTTCGACGCAATGAACTCGAGCCGGCGGGCACGTATTTTTCAACGAACGACTTTGCGACGCGCGGCGGCAAGAATGTTTTGCTGGGGTTCGGCTCGCTGCCCGACAACGGCACCCTCGGGGTCATCCCGCGGGAAAATGAGCGAGACGCCGGCAATCTCAACCAATACGGCGTGGCGCTGCGTTTCCTCGCCCCCTCGCTCAACAAAATCGAGTTCGGCCTTTACTATGCGAGGTACAACAGCCGCTCGCCTGTCCTGAATGCGCGTACTCCCACGGGCCCGGTGAGCGCTGCGCTGGTGCAAACGACGGCGTTAACTCTAGGACAGCAAAACCTTTCTCCGGCGCTGCTCGGGGCCGGCCTGCCCGCCGGGTTCCTGGCCAACGCGTTGCAAATTTTAGTCGGCACAGCCCTGACCGCGCCCGCTGGCACTACGCCTGCGCTGCCGCTAATTCCAATCGGCGCCGGTCCGAGCGGAACAATCAATTTCCCCCTTGCGCCGTTTTACCCCGCCGCCGTGCAGATTGCCAACGGCGCCCGGCAGATCGGGCTGCTCACCGCCGCGCGCACCGGGCGATACTTCACCGAGTATCCCGAGGGAATTGACCAGCTCGGCGCCAGCTTCAACACGTCACTTGGGAAGAGCGGTATTTCATGGCAGGGAGAGGTTTCGTTGAAAAACCACCAGCCGCTGCAGGTCGACGACGTCGAATTGCTTTTCGCGACCCTCTCCTCGTTGAGCCCCATCTTCGGGCAGCCCAACAATCAATTGGGCTCCTACCTCGGCCGGTATGGCCTGGAGGTCTCGGGGTCGCGCCGGCATCGGGTCTGGACGGCGCAAAGCACGCTGACGAAAGTTTTTGGACCGATCCTCGGTTCCCAACAGTTCACGGTGCTGGGCGAAGTGGGCGGCGTGTGGGCCAACCTGCCGCCGCAGGATACCCTCCGCTACGAGGCTCCTGGCACATTCAGTGGCGGCAGCGCGGTGGCGAT
>JBEENF010000462.1:0-3494 GCA_041192325.1 Verrucomicrobiota bacterium | reverse complement strand
CGGTCGTGGAGCAGATGCTAAAATCACCGGGCGCCTCGATCCCGCGGGGCGCGAGCGGAGCGTTTGTGCCGAACGACACCGTGCTGTCATCGGACGATGCGCAGATTACTCTCATCACGGGCCCGAACATGGCCGGTAAATCAACTTACATCCGGCAGGTGGCGCTCATTACCCTAATGGCCCAGATCGGCTCCTGGGTCCCGGCGAGATCCTGTCGGGTCGGCCTGGTCGATCGCATATTTTCCCGCGTGGGCGCCAGCGATGATCTGGCGCGCGGAAACTCGACCTTCATGGTCGAGATGAATGAGACCGCGAATATCCTGAATAACACAACCAACCGATCGCTGATCATCCTCGACGAAATCGGCCGCGGCACCTCGACCTACGATGGCCTCTCCATTGCCTGGGCCGTCGTTGAGCACCTCCATCGTAGCGCTGAGCGAGGACCACGCACGCTGTTCGCGACGCACTATCAGGAACTGACACAGCTCGAGAAGCACCTCCCTCGCCTGCGCAATTTTTCCGTGGCAGTAAAAGAGTGGAACGACGAGATCGTGTTTGTCCGTCGCGTCGTGGCGGGCGCGGCCGATCGCAGCTACGGCATCCAAGTCGCGCGACTCGCCGGCTTGCCGCTGAGCGTGATTGACCGGGCGAAGACGATTCTCGCCAAGCTGGAAAGCGATGACCCAACCGTTTCCTTGTCCGCTCCCCAAGGGAGACCGAAAAGGAAAATTACCGTCACGGCCGCGGACGATTCCCAACTAAATCTGCTCTAGATCAGCCGGTGCCCGGCAACGGGGGCGGGAGCAAGTTTTGCGAATCGTCAACCCACCCGCACGCCGCGCCGCAGCGCCCAGAGTTGTTTTGCCTGCGAGATCGTCTCGGCCAGCGCCTCCGGCGTGAGGGATTGCTTCGGATCGTCTCCGATGCCGTGACTCGGGCTCACGTGCGATTCGATGCACAAGCCGTCGGCCCCATAAGCCACGGCGGATAGCGCACACGCGGTGACATATGACGCCTTGCCGACCGAGTGAGAAGGGTCGACCACCACCGGAGCCCAGGTTTTTTCCTTCAACAACGGCGTGATGCTTTCGTCCGGGTGATTGCGGTAACCGTCGAGAGTTGGGGCCGTCCCACGCGGACAAAGGATGATGTTCGGATTGCCGAAGGCGGCAATGTACTCGGCGGCGGAAATGAACTCGCTGATCGAGCCCATGTGCATGCTGCGCTTCAACAACACCACCACTTCGCGCTCTGCCACGGCCCGGCCAATCGCCCGCAGCAGCGAGTAGTTCAAGGCGTTCCGCGCGCCCACCTGCAGACAGGTAACTCCCGCGTCCAAAGCCAGCTTGATGTGCGCTTCTTCCATCACCTCCGTATCCACGGGCAAACCGGTCCGCCGCGCTCCTTCCAAGAGGATGTCGAGGGATTTCACATCGCCTTGAAAAGAGTAGGGATTGGTCCGCGGCTTCCAGACGCCGCCGCGAATCATGTGCGCCCCCGCTTCTTTTACCGCGGCGGCCGTGTCGTAAAAATAATTGGGATTCTTCGGGTCGATCGTGCAGACGCCCGCCACGACGAACAACTCCTCCCCCAACGTCACCCCGCCAATGGTGATGCGATGCGTCGCCAGATCCGAGCGTTTGTCCATGAGTTTGAAGGGCGACTGAATCCGGTCGATGCGCTCGATGTAGGTGAGGCCCTCGATCCGGTTGATCATGAGCTCGTCCCGTTCATCTCCCACAATCGCATAAATCGTCCGCACCGCGCCGACAATCTGCTGAATCTTGCAACCAAACTCCGTCACGATGGCGGTGACTTCGTGGAGTTGCTCAGGCGTGAGACGATTGCTTTTCGGCAGGATCATGGGGACGCGGATCTATCGAAAACGCCGCAAAAGCAACAGAACTAAAAATGGAAAGTCCCCTTCCCGTGACGCGCACTCCGCATGTCTTTGCCGCGGAAAACGAAAACGATCACAGTGCCCGGAGAAACTCCGTCGGCAGGGCGGCGTGCGCCGAGAACATGATACTCCGTCCGCCGTAGTTATACTCAAAGCTCGTTTCCATTGAATGCAAAAACATCCGCTTGCTCCCCGCGGTTTTGGCGAAAGCGCGATTGCGCGCAAAATCGCCATAGGTCTGATCCCCCACGATGGGCAGGTTTCTTTTGGCGCACTGCACGCGGAGCTGATGGCTGCGCCCCGTCCTCGGTTCAAGGCGCAGGAGCGTCACCTTCGATTCCTGCCTGCCGGTTCGAACCACGGTCATCCTGCTTTCCGCCGGCACATGTCCGGAGCCGGTTGTGGTCCGGATTTTTCCCCCGTGTTTTTCCACGACGAGTACATCGCGCCAGACTTCCAGCGGTTGGCGCGGCGCCCCAAAAACGAGCGCTTGGTAAATTTTGCGCACCTGCTTCCGCTTGAACTGCGCTTTGATCGCGGCGGCGAGTTCACCATCCGCGGCCGCCAAGATTACTCCCGACGTGGCGGAATCCAACCGATTCAACAACCATAACCGCTGCGATGCTGCCGGCGTCGTCCACTCGAAATATTCCCCATCGAGCACATAACTGGCCATCAGCGTCGATCGGGGCTCGTCGCCAGCCTCGTTCGGATGGGATAGCACGCCGGCCGGCTTGTTGAACGCCGCGAGCCCATTCTGGTCATGGACGAGCAGCTCGACTCCCGGACCCAGCGGCAATTCCGTCCAGTAGCTGCCAGATACCACGCTCACTGATAGTAGAACGTGAACGTCATCTCTTGTGACTCACCCAGGATTGTTTTCATGTCGTCCGTCCAAGGTCCATACGGCGCGCGATCGCTGATGGCGCTCACACACGCGCGCGACGCTGACTCGGTGGCCGTCGATTCCAAATTCACGATGCGGGCAATCCGGCCCTCCGAATCCATGATGAATTTTACGGTCACAGTGCTGCCGGAGGATGGGTACGTGACGCTTCCCGTTAAAATGCGTTCCCACTGCACCTGCACCACATTGATCATCCTCTGCAGGTAGGCGCCATAATTGCTCCACCTCGCGTCAACGGCGATATTGCCGATGTTTTGCGTGCCAAACTTATTCTCCGCCAAAATCGCCGGTCTGGTCTGCGGTTGGGTTACGAGCTGTTGACGGGGCCGCGGCCGTTGCGGGTCGATGGCGGGCTGCGTGAGGGTTGCGCCTTCAATCAAGGGGGCATTCTTTTGTCCCTCGATCTTCTGCGGGATGGGCCGCGCATTTTCCGGTATTTTCGCCACGTTTGTGCCGTAGCTGAGTTTGTCCTCGCCGTCTTTCTTTTCGAAACCGGGCAAGGGATTTTGCTCCGCCTTGGGCTGTGCGACCGTTGCCTCCCGCGGCGGGGTGGGCGTTTCGGGCACCGCTTCAACCTGTTCGACCGGCTTGGCTAGCTGGCCGGTGACAATCTGGTTGGAATCGAAATCTTTCTTCCCTTCGAGCGCCGGTCGGTCGCTCTTGCCGTCCGGGGTGGGCTTCTCC
>JBEENF010000461.1:0-3503 GCA_041192325.1 Verrucomicrobiota bacterium | reverse complement strand
CTTGCTGCGCGTCGAGGAACGCCTTGATGCTCGTAGGGTGGAGCTTACGCACGACGTGCTGGGGCCGGTCGTCAAGGCGAGTCGCGACGCGCGGCAGGAGCGCGAAAGCAAACTGGTGGTGGAACGGCAGCTTGCGGCCACGCGGGCAAACGAACTCGAAACCCGGCGGGCCCTGTGGCGCGCGCGGGTGATCGCGTCGGCTTGCGCCGTGGCGGCGCTCGCCGCGATTGGCAGCGCGATCTTTGGTTACCGGAGCCGCCAGCGGGCCGTCGCCGCGGAGCAACAGGCGACCACCGAAGCGGCAAACGCCGTCACTGCCCGCCGTCTCGCCGACACCGGCCGGGCCCAAGCGCAAGCCGTGATGGATTACATGCTGACGGATTTACGGGAGCAACTCACCGACTTGGGCCAGCCGGGCCTTCTCACGGAGGTGAGCCAGAAGACCGTGGACTACTACAACGGCCTGCCACCCGAACTGATGAGCGTCGAAACCCAGGTGTCGAAGGCGAACGCCCTCGCCAACCTGGGTGAAGTGCAAGCGTACAGGGGTGACTTGCAGGACGCCAAGGCGCGGCTGGAGGAAGCGATCGGTTTGCTGGAGCCCCTGAACCATGCCGGCAAACTGAACCTCGCCAATCAGATCGATTATGCCGCGGCCCTGCGCAAACTGACCCGCTACGTTTTCACCTCGGCTCGTTTTGCCGAGTCGGTGCGACTCTGCGAGCGCGCCGAGCATCTGCTGGAGAGCGCGGTGGCGAACGAAGCAACTCGCGGGCCGGCGCTGCGCGAACTCGCCCGAGTTTTGAACGCAAAAGGGTCCGCTCTGCGCTTTGTCCGTCCGGCCGAGGTGGCTTCAGCACAGCAGCGCGCGATCACTGCGGCGGACGAGGCCGATCGGCTGCCGCCCAAGGCCCGCCGGCCCGGCTTTCAAGCTGCCCAGTATTTTAGCCGGCTCAGTCGCGCCCTCGTTTCGACCCGACCCGAAGAGGCGCGGGCCGCGACGGAGGAAGGCCGGAGTCGGCTCGCCCGCTTTATTCGCGAGGAGCCCTCCCTCCATAGCGCGCGAGTGGAGATGACCCGGGTGCTTGGCGACATTGCGGCTGACCAGGCCGCCGAGTGGAATTTCGCGGCCGCCGAAAGAACGCGCAATGAGCAGGTTGAGCTGTTTGCGGAGATCCTTCGGGTCGATCCAAAAAACCGGATGATGCGAAACAATCGGGCCGTTCTGGACATACGTCGCGCCGGCGACCCCGCCAACACCGGGGAGGTCCAGGACTTGAATTTGTGGGACGGAAATTTTGCGGGTGTAGAACGAGTATTGCAGGACGCGGTGACCGGCTTCTCGTTTGAGGAGGCGGGCAATTTCGAAAAGGCAAATCGTGCCGCAGCTCACGGCCGTTTAGCGGTCTTGAATGCCGCGACTGGGCGAGACCGGGAAGCGGATGAGGAGCTTGCCCGCATGCACGCTTTGACGAAGGACCTTCCGGCCTGAAACTCGGATTCGGGCGAAAGCGAGGAAAGCGGTGACCGGTATCCTAACCTGCGGAGGCAAACCGAAGTGGAGCGGCTGAACTGGGCCGAGGTGCGAAAAGACGCCGAACGCCTTCTTGGGGAAACGACGGCCGGACCGGATCTCCAAAGCTTGAAAGCAATGGATCGGCGGAGGGCGGCGAGGCAGTTGATGAAGGGCGCGTGGGCGATGGGCGATTACGCGGCAGCCCGGCAAGCGCTGAGGGAGATGGAGAAGGGTCGCCCGTCGCTGCCGGACAAGGCGCCGATCGCCAGCCGTTACGCGGAAGTCATGAGTCAGCTCGAACGCATTCACGTGCTGGCGCGCGCCGGGGAACAAGGAGAAGCCCGCCAGCGGCTGAGTGCGGTCTGGCCGGAAGTGGAGGCGATCTTCGCGTTTGCCCCCACGGCAGTCCAGACGCACCTGGAAATGGGCTACGCGCTCTGGGTCAAGTCCGAGGTCGCGGGGGATCTTGAGGGGGCAGCCCGCCGCGCATTGCTCGAACGCGCGGAGGGTTATCTGCGCCCGCTCGCATCGGAAGGCAAACTGACGCGCTACCAGCGCGAGGTGATCCTCGGCGGGATCGAGAAAACACTCGCAGCGCTGGCTCGGTAGTCGGCGGGTCGCTCGCGTTGGGGCGTTGAAGCTGCAACGACGGCCCGTTGTCCCTTGGTTCAGCTCCCGCCGACCAGCGTCCCGCAGCTTCTATCGGCTTTGTTACTCGGCGCCACCTGCGGAAAGGGCTTTCCAGCCGTCAGACCGTTGCGACGCCAATTCTGACCGCGCGGTCAGAATTGCGGGCGCGTTCAATCGGGGAGCCGGCGAGTGGCGCCCGAAGCACCCGCCGGCGTGCCGGCGTGGCGACGAAAGATGACCCCCTTGCTTGACGGTTCAGAACGCAAACGCCTTGGGCCGCACCGGGTCACGCGGGCATTGGCATTTCGGGCGGGTTCTGATTGTCGTTCCCGCATGACGAGTTCCCGATCACTCTTCCTTGCGTTTTACCTGCTGGTGGGCGCGGTCTTTGCCGCGGAGCCAAATCTCACCCGTCCGCACATCGTGCTCGTGATGGCGGACGACATGGGTTGGGGCCAGACGGGTTACTATAAGCACCCCGTGCTGAAAACTCCGAACCTCGACGCGATGGCCGCCGCCGGTCTGCGCTTCGACCGCTACTACGCCGGCGCGCCAAACTGCTCCCCCACCCGCGCCACGGTCATGACCGGCCGCTCCAACGACCGCGGCGGCGTGCAGAACCATGGCTACGCTTTGCGCCGGCAGGAGAAAACCATCGCACAGGCGCTCCGCCAGGCGGGCTACGTCACCGCGCATTTCGGCAAGTGGCACCTCAACGGTTTCAGCGGCCCCGGCGCGCCGGTCCTCGCCACTGACGATCACAATCCGGGCGAATTCGGTTTCGATGAATGGCTGTCCGTCACCAATTTCTTCGAACGCGATCCCATCCTCAGTCGCAAGGGCAAGTGGGAAGAGTTCAAAGGCGATTCCTCCGAAATCATCGTGGCCGAGGCGTTGAAGCATCTCGAACGCAGCCGCAGTTCCGGAAAACCGACCTTCACCGTGGTGTGGTACGGCTCGCCCCACGCGCCGATGATCGCGGCCAAGGAGGACATGAAGGAATTCGGCGCCCTGAGCCCGTACGACCAGCATCACCACGGGGAACTCGTGGCGATGGATCGCAGCATCGGCACGCTCCGCGCCGGGTTGCGCAAACTCGGTCTCGCGGAAAACACCCTGCTGTGGTTTTCCAGCGACAACGGCGGATTGCCCGAAGTGAATCCGAACACCGTGGGCAATCTGCGTGGTTTCAAGAACACGATGTACGAAGGCGGCCTGCGCGTGCCGGCGATTATCGAATGGCCAGCCGTCATCACGACGCCGCGCATCACCGCGTATCCCGCCGGGACCTTCGATATTTTCCCGACGGTGGCCGAGATTACGCGGCTGCCGGAGTCCGCGTTGCTCAAGCCGATCG
>JBEENF010000460.1:0-3514 GCA_041192325.1 Verrucomicrobiota bacterium | reverse complement strand
AGCGCAAGGAGTAAGAGGGCATGCGGAGAGAAGGGGGAGACCGATGTTCCGGGGCGAATCACCCTTGGCACAGCCGGCCCGTCGGGGAAAGTATTTTAGCGGCGCCCGCGAGTTCACGTGCGCACCTGCCGCAGATTTTGGCTTTTGCTGACGACCTCTTGCCAAATGGGGCGGATCTGGCGACTAACGCTCGCCAGAGAAGTGAGCGTCGCATTCGGTTGATGTGACAAACCGCCGCGGTCCACTGCGCGCACCGATTAATGAGCCTGACCCATCGATTTCAATGAATGAAACGGCGCAACCACCCATGAACCGCTTCGAGCGTTACCTGACGGTGTGGGTCGGACTCTGCATCGTCGGCGGAATCCTGCTCGGCAGGATCGCTCCCGGGTTCGCCCGCGCGCTCGACGGTTTTTCACTCGCCGTCAATGGCGCGCCCGTCGTGTCCGTTCCCATCGCGATTTGCCTCTTTTTCATGATGTACCCGATCATGGTGAAAATCGATTTCAGCAGCGTCGTGCGCGCTGGGCGAAGTGGAAAGCCGGTCCTGCTCACCTTGTTCATCAATTGGGCCATTAAACCTTTTACGATGTACGCCATCGCGCTGTTTTTTCTGGGTACTTTGCTGCGCGGCCTGATTGGCTCAGAGGCAGTCGATTTGGTTAAAATTCCCTTTGGACTCGATCTACCCGTGGGGGCCACCCATGGCGCCGGAACGGTCATCCTGCAGGACGGCGTTAAACTGCTGCAGGTGCCGCTCTGGCGCAGTTACCTGGCCGGCTGCATCCTGCTGGGCATCGCGCCGTGTACCGCGATGGTGCTGGTGTGGGGCTACCTCGCGCGGGGCAACGACGGACTCACGCTCGTGATGGTGGCGATTAATTCCCTCACGATGCTCCTGCTATACGGCGTTTTCGGCGGGTTCCTGCTCGGGGTGGGTCGCCTGCCGGTGCCGTGGCAGGCGCTCTTGCTCTCGGTCGGCATCTATGTGGCGCTGCCGCTGGTCTCGGGCTACTTCTCGCGCCGTTGGATCATCGCGGCCAAGGGCGAGGCATGGTTCAAGGGACAATTTTTGCACCGGCTCACTCCGGTCACAATTGGCGCGCTGCTGCTGACCTTGGTCCTGCTTTTTTCCTTCAAGGGGGAGGTGATCTCAAAGAATCCGCTGACGATTGTGTGGATCGCGATTCCGCTGTTGCTGCAGACGCTGCTCATCTTCGGCCTCGGCTACGCGGCCGCCAAAGCATTGAAGCTGCCGTACGCCGACGCGGCTCCGGCGGCGATGATCGGCGCGTCCAATCACTTCGAGGTCGCGATTGCCACGGCGGTGATGCTGTTTGGGCTCTCTTCCGGCGCGGCGCTTGCCACCGTTGTGGGGGTTCTCATTGAAGTGCCCGTGATGCTGCTGCTCGTCGGTTTCTGTAAGCGGACGGCGCACTGGTTTCCCTTGCCGACGCAGCCGAATCAATGAGCGGTTTCGGCCGCCTTGCGGGCAACGTACACCGTGCTGGCGGAATCCCGGTCGAGGAGGGGGTTGGGGAAGGAAACAATTTCCGCCCGCGCCGTGGCGAAGACGCCCTGGAGCAACGCGAGAAATTCCGCATCGGGCGTCTCGTCTGACCAGAGAGCGAACACGCCGCCGGGATGCAGTTGCATCGCGAGCGCCCGGAGGCCCGCGGCCGAGTAAAACGCGGCGTTGCGCGGAGCGAGGAGGTTGCTTGGCGAGTGATCGATATCGAGCAGCACCGCGTGGAATAGCCGGCCCGCGCCGAATCCTGCGGGAGCGGTGGCCTGCGCAAAGAAGTCGCCTTGCACCAGCCGGCAGCGGGCGTCGCCGGTAAGCTTTGGTCCGAGCGGAACGAGCCCCCGTTCGTGCCAGCCAATCACCGCATCGAGCAGGTCCACGACCATCAGCGAACGCACCGTGGGGTGGGCGAGTGCCGCCACCGCGGTGTAGCCAAGCCCAAGGCCGCCCACGACGACATCCCATTCACCCGCGGCGAGTTCAGCCAGTCCGAGATCTGCGAGCGCCACTTCCACGGTGTGGAACAGACTCGACATCAGAAACGAGTTTCCGAGCTGCACCTCGTAGACGTCCAAGTTGTCGAGCATGGCGACCCGCCGCCGGCGCAAACTCAGTTCGCCAATGGGCGTCTGCTGGAAATCCAGCTCTTCAAACATGGTGCTCATCGGACGAGGTTGGGGACCCCGGCGCGAAGCGCACGCTTGGAATCGACCCGCGGCTCTGTTCGCGGGGCGTGCTGAGCCGCGGAGCCTATCGCGTCGCGGCCATTTTGCCCGCGGCAACTTTCTTGTTGTCCCCGTCGACGCTTTGCACCGTCTGCCAGGCCACCTGGCGCAAATGCGCGGCAAACTCCGGAGTGAGCCCCGCGGGGACGAACGCCAGTTTCTCCGGCGATTCCTGGAAGAGAAAACCGTACCAGACGAGCGCGCCGAGATATTCGCCGGCCACATTCGCGTGATTGGCATCCTGGTTGAGTTTCTCCGCCCTCCATCGATAGCCAACGTGCAGGGAGTTTTTCTGATTGGGCAACGCGGGCGCCACGGCCGTTTTCGCATCAAACTTTTTATCCACCTGAAATCCCCATTTTGGGTCGGAGTCGACGCGCCAGAATGCATCGCCCGTGGGAATCACGCGCGTCCCCATTTCCCTGGCCATTTCCCAATACGCGGCCCGCGAGTGCTCCCACATCTGACGCTGATTGGCCGCGCTCTTGCCGTTCCCGATCAGCCCAAAAACCGCCGCATCGGCGCGATACGCCCACGTTTGATGCATCACGATTTCCGCCTTCGGCTGCAGCTTTTTCAGGTGAGCGTGCAGGTTGAGGGCCGCCGGGCGGTAGGTTGCGACATCGGACGAATGGAGCGAGTATTGCTGAAGGGTGATGACGTCCCACGCACCCGAACCCATGTGCTGGACGAGCGATTTGCCGCCGCTGTAGATCCGCGCCTCGGCCGAGAGTGGATTTATGAGGCTGGCCTCGACGGCGGCCCAGTGCCGCGCGAAGGAGCAACCACCCGCTTCCGCTTTCGCCATGATCAGTTCGTGACCGCCGGCTTTCGCCAGGTCGGGTAGAAAGTGGGTGGCGTTGTTGGAAAAACTGTTTCCCACCACAAAAAGGCGCAGGGTGCGCGCTGCCGCGTCGCAGAGCCCCGTCGCGAGCATGAGGAGCAGTGCCAAAATCGTTCGGCGCAGATGGGGAAAGTCCATCCGCGCAGTGAAGCAATTGGACCCGCGCGGGCAACCTTGCTCTGTTGCCGGCGAGAGCGGGACCCTCGGCATCGTTGTCGCTGCGGAATCGCCTTGGACCGCCACAAATCAAGCGTGACAAGGGCAAGGGAAAGTCGCTTCAAGTGGGGTCGCCGTTCGCGGCCCACCCCATGCAAAACGTCCTCTCCACTCGCCGCCGGTTTCTCCAAAATTCCGCCCTGCTCGCTGCCGCGCCCTTGATTCTGCCGCGCCGGGTCTGGTCGGCCGAAACCGCCCCGAGCC
>JBEENF010000459.1:0-3520 GCA_041192325.1 Verrucomicrobiota bacterium | reverse complement strand
CTCCGCCGCCGTCGCCGAGCGGGTGCGGGAACGCGAATGGCACGAAAGCCAGACCATGACCGAGCTACCCGACGGCGCGCTCGAGGTCCGTCTGCGACTGGGCGCGCTCCGGGAAGTCGAGCAATGGGTGCTGGGCTGGGGCGCCGCGGCGGAAGTGATCGCTCCCCCCGAACTGCGCGCTGCCATTCGCAAAACCGTCGCGGCCCTCGGACGAACTTACGCCGCGTAGCGCCGAGCGGTCTCCCCGCCGTCCTCACGCGGCGCCACGTTCTCACCGCATGCGGGCAAAGGTCAAAGCGGCCAGAAGATCGGGACGAGCAACGAGGTGAGCCCCCAATAAAGTACGTTGATCGGCAGGCCCAGCCGGAGGAAATCGCTGAAGCGGTACCCGCCCGCCCCGAACACCAGCATATTGGTCTGATAACCGATCGGAGACGCAAAACAGGCCGAGGCGCCGAACGCCACCGCCATCATAAACGGACGGGGACTCGCATGGAGCACCTGCGCACTCTCGATGGCGATCGGCAGCATCAGGGCCGCCACCGCGTTGTTGGAGAGAAAATTGGTCAGGATCGAAGCGACCAAAATCACGAGGCTCAGCATAACCCACGGGCCGAATTGCGCCACGAGCGAGACAATGCCCCGCGCCAGCACTTCGGCGGTCTGCGTTTTCTCCAACGCCGCCCCGAGGGCCAGCATGCCGGCAATCAAAAACAAACAGGGCCAGTCGATGGCGCGATAGGCCTCCTCGGCGTCGATGCACCGCGCGGTGATGACGATCACCACGCCGATGAGCGCCGCCACGGCGATCGGCAGGATTTGCAACGCGGAAACCACGACGACGCCGGCGATCGTGGCCGCCGCGATCCATCGTTTGTCGCGCCGCGGCATTTGCTGGCCGCCCGCGAGTACCAGGAGGTCGTCGCCCTGCCGCAGCCGGGCCATGGCCGCATCGCTCGCTTCCAGCAGGAGCACGTCGCCCGCTTGCAACGGAATGTTACCGATGTGGGCGCGGAGGTTGTGACCGCGACGGTGAAGCGCCAGCGCGATCACCCCGAAGCGCTCGCGCAAATCCGCCTGCGCCAACGTGTGCCCGATCAGCTCCGAAAGCGGCGCGACGATGCACTCGATGCGGCGGTTCAATTCCGTTTCACCCACCGCCAGATCGGCGGGATCCGCCGACATCGCGAGTCCGCGTCGTTCCTTCAGGGCGGTGACGCTCGCGGCGTCGATGCTAACCCGCAGCCGGTCGCCGGACTCGAGCGGGATGAGCCCGGGATCGCCCTCCGCCACCGCCCCGTGCCGAACCAGCTCCAGGACGCGCCCGCGCCGCAGTTCGCCGGACAGCGCGGACTTGGCCGTGCGACCGATCAAGGCGGAGCCGGCCGGCACGAAAGCCTCGGTCAGGAACTGCCGTTCCGATCCTTCATCCAGCTGGGACGTCACGGTTTCGCGGCGGGGCAGCAGTCGCGGCGAAAAAACGAGCAAAACCAACAAGCCCATGGCAGCGAGCAGTAGCCCCACCGGGGTCAGCTCGAACATCCCGATCGGCGCGAGTCCGAGGCGCTGTCCGACGGAACTCGTCACCAGATTGGTGGAGGTTCCGATCAGGGTGGTCGTGCCGCCCAGAATCGAGGCGAACGAAAGTGGCATCAGCATTTTCGAGGCCGCCAGGCCGTTCTGGCGCGCGACGGTCACGATGATGGGCAGAAACACCACGACGACCGGGGTGTTGTTGACGAAAGCGGAAATCGCCACGACCGGTGGCAACAACAACATGAGCATCATGCGTTCGCTCCGGACCGGGAGCATGAGCAGCAACCGGCTCGCGGAGGCGATCACACCCGTGCGTTCCAAGGCGGCACTGAGCACGAACATGGCTCCCACTGTGATGATCGCCTCGTTGCCAAAGACCGGAAAGAGATCGTTCGCAGACAGCACCCTCGCGCCGAGCAGCACGCAACATCCCGTCAGGGCCGCCAGCTCCGGGCGCAGCTTGCCCGAAAAGATGGCGGCAAACGTCGCCACCAGCACCCCAATCACGATCCACATTTCAAACGTCACGCCTGATCCTCGCGATTCCGATTACCGGGATGCGAGCGTGGATTTGGTTTGGCCCGCTGGATGAAAATAAAAACCGGCCGAGCCGTCAGGGTCCGGGATGTCTCTCACGGAGTTTGAACGGATCCGAAGGGGGCGGCTCGCCCAGGAGTTCGATGGATGGCCTCGGTTCGGGCGTCGGCTCTGGGGCCGGTTCCGGCCTTTGTGAACGCACTCCCGCCGCCAGTCCGACCAACCCTCCCACCAAGGCGGCGAGCTGGATAACGAGCGCGGCAGACATCGTAATATTCCAAGCAAGGAAGCGGACGGTGATCACGTCTGCGTTTTGGACGCTGAAGATGGCAACAAAGACCAGGAGCAGGACGATAAGAATCCAGGAGCGTTTCATGTCGGGAAGGGGACGGGAATTTGAGGAAGCAAATTAAAACGCCCCGCGAGCGCCCGCTAACGAGGCTGCCCGCGGGCGTCGAGTTGGTAAGGCGGCGTGGCGCCATCGCGCGCGGCCACAAACTCGCCCAGTCGGCACGCTTTTGCCAGCGCCTCGGGCGGAGTGGCGCGGCCCGCAAGGTGGGCGACCAGAAAGGCGGCGAGAAAGGCATCCCCGGCTCCGACCGTGTCCCGCACGGCAACAGGCTGCGCCGGCTCCCAAAACCAGGCGCCCTCCCACCACAGTCCGGCGCCCCGGGCTCCGGCCGTCACGCAGACACGGTTCAGCCGGTGCGTGACCGCGAACTCACGCGCCGCCTTTTCCAGTTGCCGCGTGGTTTTCACCCGCGCCCCCGTCATGCGGGCAAGTTCGTCGTCATTGAGTTTGACGAACTGGGCGTGTTGCAACGCAAAGGCGAGGGCCGGCTCGTCGTCAAAGGGGGCGCGCAGATTGAGATCGAGCACCCGCCACGTCTGTGGCCAAGCCGCTAGCAACCGGTCCAGCGCCCGCCGGTTGGGAACTTCGCGCAGCGCGAGCGTACCGAATACCAGCGCGTGCGGCGCCGGCGATTGCAGCAGTGCACGGGCGGCCGCAATGCGATCCCACGCCACCTTCCGCGCGATGTCATAACTCGCCCCTCCGGCCGCATCCAACGAGGCCCGCACCACGCCCGTCGTCTCCGCCGCGAGCCGCGCGACAAACCGCACGTTCACTCCCCACGACGCGATCCGCCGGAACGCTTCATCGCCCAGAAAATCACGCCCAAGCGCGGTGATCAGCGCCGCCCGGGCGCCTTGGCGCGAGAGATGATAAGCAACGTTCAGCGGCGCGCCGCCGAGAAACAGCCCGCGGGGAAGGATGTCCCAGAGCGCTTCGCCGAAACAGGCGATCGTCGGGGCGTGAGAACGGAGAGTGGTCATCGTGCGGAGAATGGGGAAGGCACTCGCGCCCGGCGAGCCCGCGTCTGCCGCCTCCCGTTCTTGGACCGACGAAACCGCGGGCCGTTGTCGAGCCCGGGGAAGGAGAGATTTC
>JBEENF010000458.1:0-3534 GCA_041192325.1 Verrucomicrobiota bacterium | reverse complement strand
CCAAGGCAGAGCGGGGTCAATCCTGCTCAGACCAGGATCTTCTTGATGACTTCGCCGTGCACGTCGGTCAGCCGGAAGTAGCGGCCCTGGAACTTGAAGGTCAACCGCGTATGATCGATGCCCATTTGGTGCAGGATGGTCGCGTTGAGATCGTGAACGTGCACTGGGTCCTTCACGACGTTGTAGCAAAAATCGTCGGTCTCTCCGAAGGACATTCCGCCGCGGATCCCGCCGCCCGCCATCCACATCGTGAAGCAGCGTCCGTGATGATCACGCCCGTAATTCGATTGCTCGAGCTTGCCCTGGCTGTAGGTCGTCCGGCCAAACTCGCCGCCCCAGATGACCAGGGTTTCGTCCAGCATGCCGCGATTCTTCAGGTCGGTGATCAGCGCCGCCGCCGGTTGATCCACGTCCTGGCTCTGCAGCCGCAAATCACTGGGCAGGTTATAGTGTTGGTCCCAGCCGCGATGATACAGCTGGATGAAGCGCACGCCGCGCTCTGCCAGCCGGCGCGACAACAAACAGTTTGCGGCGAACGTGCCGGGAATGCGCGCCTGCGGACCGTAGCTGGCGAACATCGCATCGGTTTCACCCTGCATGCTGGTCAACTCCGGCACGGAGGTCTGCATCCGATATGCCATCTCGTACTGGGCGATGCGGGTTTCAATTTCCGGATCGAGCTGACGGTCCATCTGCTGGCGGTTGAGCGCGCCAATGGCGTCGAGCTGTTCCCGTCGCGCCGCGGGATCGAGGCCGGGCGGGTTGGAGAGAAACAGTACCGGATCGCCGCTGCTGCGGAAGCTCACGCCTTGGTGATTCGAGGGCAGGAAACCCGACCCCCAAAGCCGCGCATAGAGCGGATCGGCCGGGCGCGCCGCGCTGCCCCGGGAATGCAAAACGACGAATCCCGGCAGACTGGAATTTTCGCTGCCCAAGCCGTACGTCGACCAGGCCCCGAGGCTGGGCCGCCCCGGTTGCTGGTGTCCGGTCTGCAGGAAGGTAACCGCGGGATCGTGGTTGATTGCTTCCGTGTTCATCGAGCGGATGATGCAGATGTCATCCACGATGCGCGCGGTGTGAGGCATCAACTCGCTAACCCACGCGCCGCTTTTCCCGTGCCGGCTGAAATTGAAGATCGAGGACGTGACGGGAAAATTCTTCTGGCCACTCGTCATTCCGGTGAGGCGTTGGGCGCCGCGCACTGACTCCGGCAGATCCTGACCGTGCAAGGCGCGCAGCCCGGGCTTGTGGTCGAACAGGTCGAGCTGCGACGGCCCGCCGTGCATGAAGAGATAGATCACGCGCTTGGCTTTGGGGGCGAAGTGAGGCTTGCCGAGCATATCCTGCCCCGCCCCAGCACTGAACAGGGACGGGCCCAACAATGAACTCAGGGCGGCGGCGCCGATGCCGGTGGCGGTGCCGCGAAAAAACTGCCGGCGGGTGATCGCCATCTCCAAGGAATCCAGGGGTTTCAATTTCATGATTAGCGTCGGGTAATTGTTTCATCCAGGTTCGCCAAGGTTTGAGCCACGGCGGTCCACGCGGCGGCAAGCGCCGCCTTGACCGGCGGCTTGAAGGACCAGTGTTCCTCCCTATTGGCGCCCTCCCCCATCCAGCGGCGAAGCAATTCGATTTGGGCAGCAGTGAGCGGCTCCGCCTGCCGGCCGACCGGAGGCATCCTTTCCTCTGTATCCTTGGAAGTGATTCGTGCGATCAATGCCGAGGCTGGCGTCGCGCACAGACTGAGCCAGAGGAGCCCGGAAGAGAGGCGCCGGATGACGCCGCCACCCGGGCGGAGCCTCCCCTTGCGGCCCCGCCACGCGGGCAACGAAAGCACGCAAAAATCAAGCAGGGCGCCGGGCGATCGGTCAGGTAGAGACGGAGCAGCAGGTGACTCGGACTGAAGCATGACAAAAGTGATTGGGATGGCCGACAAACGCGCGGTTTACCACCGTGTGGCGACGCGGTGGGGAGCGCAAAAGCAAAGATAGCCTTTCTCCTCAACGCGACCCCGGGGAAAGGTTCCGGCCCCAGCGAGGGACAAAACTGCAGGGGCTCCGCCAGTTATGGCGTTAAGCCGACAATAAATCGGGTGGGCCCAATCATCGCCACGGGAACCCACCGATACTCCCTTAAGAGTTCCGGACCGGGCGCGCCGGGAACGTCGGCGCGGCCTGATGGTCTGGTCTTAACACCCATCAACTAGATAGCTGAACTGCAGTGCGGAGGAATCCACATGTCGATTATCACCACCATCATCATCGGTCTTATCGTCGGAATCATTGCCAAGTTCCTCATGCCGGGCAGGGATCCGGGTGGGATGATCATCACAATCCTTCTCGGCATAGCGGGCTCGTTCGTCGCCAATTATATCGGTCGGGCGGCGGGTTGGTATGCCGCCGGTGAGCCCGCCGGGTTCATTGCGTCAGTCATCGGCGCGATAGTTCTGCTGCTGCTTTACCGGTTGGTTGTTCGTCGACGGAGCGTGTAAATTCTTGGTTCTGAGCGCGGTGACGGCCGCGCTCTTTTTTGGCGTCGAAGGCACTTCGCGCTGAAGAGCCCTGCCCGGACTTGAGGCCGCGGCGCAGACTTGCTCCGCAACGGCCGGCGGGTAGGGTCGGCAGCTTATGTTTGCCGACCTCAGTGACCGCTTTTGGCTTTGGGCTGCAGCGGGGTTTTATCTCGCGGGGTTCGTCCAAGGCACTTTTTCCCTGCTCCAACGGGGTCGGCCAGCGGGCGGCGCCACCTACGCTTTGATTGCGGTCGGCTACGTGCTGCAACTCACCGGCCTCGGGATTCGCGGTCGGCTGGTGGGCGGGTGCCCCCTGGGCAACGCCTTCGAGATCTTCCAATTTACTGCCTGGTCCGCGATTACGCTCTATCTCGTGGTCGGGGTGACGTTTCGCAACAGCCTGCTCGGATATTTCACCTCGTCCCTCGCCGCTGCACTCACGCTCCTTTCCCTCTCGATTCCGGCTTGGGATGCGGCGCAGCGCACCGGGATTTTCGGGGGCAACCCCTGGATCGAGCTGCACGCGGCGCTGGCCTTGTTCAGCTACGGCGTGTTTGGGCTGCTTTCCCTCACATCGCTGATGTTTCTACTGCGCAATTACTCCCTGAAACGAAAGCATCTCGGCGGCATCTTTTCCTTTCTCCCGTCCATTCTCGATCTCGACCAAATCAGCGTGCGGCTGCTCGGCTCTGGGGTTGCCATACTGGCGTCGTCGCTCGCGGTGGGATCGGTCTACTGGATGCGCGATCTGTCCTCCGTTAATTATGCCAAACTCTTCGTCACGATCTTCGTGTGGATCGCTTACCTGTTGACCCTCACGTTGCGCTTGAACGGGCGTTTGCTGGCCCAGCGCTTTGCCTGGACCTGCCTGGCGCTTTTCGCCGCAGCGCTGCTCTCCTTGGGCCCGGTCGATGCCAGCCGGCATGCCGGGGGCGCCATCACCGCCCAACTCAAAAAACCATGATTGCCGGGCGACTTTTTGTCATTGGAGCCACGCACCACCGGGCGCCGCTCGCGGTGCG